>DSAI01000165.1 GCA_011372845.1 Actinomycetota bacterium | reverse complement strand
TGATCTCCGACCGCTCGCCGGCATAGGCGATGATCTTGTCCGCCTCGATCTCCAGGCGACGCAGGTCGCGACCGACCGACCGCACCAACGCCTCGGCCCCGTCGCGGTCGAGTCGCCGGCCCTTGTCCTCGAACAGCCCGATCACCCACGCTGGATACTCGCTGCGTCGGGGCGCCTTGTACTCGGCCGCCCCGCCTTGAGCGGCGACGGCCTTCAGCAGCTTGCTGTCCTTGCGCATCTTCCCTGCCACGAGCACAAGGCACGTCGTTGGAGAGGGGTCTGCAGCATAGCCGGCAAGGACCGCCTGGTCCGCCGCCTTCATCCTGTCGACGCCATGCACCACCACGAGCCGGCGCTCGGATGCGAAGGGCAGCGTGTTCGCCGCTGCAACCACGTCACCCGCATCCGCGTTCTCGCCCTGGAACGCCTCGAAGTTGAACTCGAGATCGGCGACCTCGGCTATGCGCCCACGGAGACGGCGGAGGGCGCGCTCGAGCAGCAGGTCCTCTTCTCCGTATATCAGGTAGACCGGCTTGAGGTCCTCGAGCCCCTTCACGACCATTCAGCGCCTCCGCGTGTGGTGCCGACGTATGAGCGACGGGTACAGCATGCCCCCCTCGCGAGATGCCCATTCTCGCACGAAGGGCGGTGCGGCTTCCACGACGCTGCGACCTCACCCGGTAGCCGTTCGTCCCGACTTCCACGACGACGTCGCCCTGGCGGTCCGTGCGCCACACCACGCACCCCGCACCATGGAGCATCTCGAGAACGGAAACGCACGGATGCCCGAAGTCGTTTCCCTCACCCACGCTGATCACCGCATCGTGTGGCCGGAGCAGATCGAGCGCCTCCTGTGTGAGCCCGTTGTCGCTGCCGTGGTGGGGCACCTTGAGGAGCTCGACACGTTGGAGGTCGCCCGCTGCCGCGATTCCCGCAAGCGCAGTGTGCTCGGCATCACCGGTCAGCAGCGCATCGAAGGCGCCACGTTGCAGCTTGAGCACGATGCTCGTGTCGTTGGTGCTCAGCTCCTCTGTCACGTCCCGGGGTGGCCATACCACCTTCACCGTCGTTGTGCCGAGCCTCCACGAGTCACCCGCCGACACGCCCCTCACCGTCTCAGGCCCTACCACCCGGGCGACGGCACTCCCCGGCACCGTGAAACCCTCCACCGCGATCCCCGGAGCAGCGGTCCACCCCATGTCCACCACGCCACGCAAACCGCCCACCCCTCCCGTGTGATCGTCATGCGCGTGAGTGAGCACCAGCACGTCGATCGCACGCACGCCCTCCCGCGCCAGCGCGGCTCTTAGCGCCGTCTCATCCGGACCCGTGTCCACGAGCATGGTCCGTCCGCCATCACGCACCAGGATCGCGTCGCCCTGCCCCACGTCGAGCACGGTGATCGACATGTCGCGCGGGACCGGGGGACCCACGGCGAGCGCGACCGAACAGGCCAGAGCACCCGTGACGAACAGGCGCCCCTGACGCGGGCTCCGCGGGTGCGGCCACCACAGCCAGACCAGCGCCGCGCCGAGTGCCGGACCCACGACCACCAGCGGCCCTCCGCCGAGTACGATAGCCGCACCCGGAACATCGGCCAGACGGCTCGAGACCCAGGCGGTGAACGACAGCAGCCCGGAGGAAAGCCTCATGAGCAGCATGGCTGGACCGGGCACGATCTCAAGCGCCACTGATGCGCCGAGACCCAGCCATAGGGCGACTGAGATCAGCGGGCCGGCGTAGCCGTTAGCCAGCGGCGCCATCAGCGAGACCATGCCGAAGCACGACGCGATCACCGGAACGGTCACCACCTGTGCCACCAGGGTCAGCGCGAGCGCGGACATCGCGGGACGCAGCATCATCGGCGCACCGGCAGCGGCCCACTCGGTGGCCAGAGACCCGAACATGAACAGACTTCCCACGGCGAGCACCGATAGCTGGAACCCCACGTCGTATACCGACCATGGCTCGAGGGCCAAGACGCACACCACCGCCACTGCGAGAGACGCCATCCCGTCGGTGCGGCGTCCGGCCAGCTGCGCGGCACCGCCCACTCCCAGCATCATCAGAGACCGCAGGGCCGAGTACGCCATCCCTGTGACCACCGCGTAGGCGGCGCCGGCCGCCACGGTGAGGAACACGAGGATCCTCCGGCGAACGTGCAGCGCGCTGCCCGCTAACGCCACGGCGCCGCACGCGAGGGCGAGGTGGGAGCCGGAGACCGCCACCAGGTGCGTAAGGCCGAGCACGCGGAACTCCTCGTCCGCCTCTGTCCCGTAGAGACGTCGCCGGTCACCCAGGACGATGCCCTCGAGCAGGTCGCCACCCACGCCGGGTATCCCGTGCATCCGTGCGAGCACGCGCGCCCGCCACGCGAAGAGCGGCCCTGTCACTCCCGGCCGCCAGTCGCCCACCTCCGCCCTCCACGCGCTGCCGGTGGCGCACGCGCCGGTTCGGGCCACGCGCCGCGCCCACTCCTCGGCCAACGGCAGCGGATCGAGCACCGCCGAGAAGCGCACCGTGCGGCCAAGGTCGGGAACCTCGGCGTCCTGCGGCCAGTACACGCGGACACGTGCCCCATCGAGCGGACCGCCGACCAGCCTGACCCGCAGCGTGGCGCCGTAGGCACCGGGCATCGGGTCGGCCTCCACCTGGCCCACCCACTCACGCGCGCCGCAGTCGCGTACGAGGCGTGTCTGATGACACCACCCGTATCCCTGAGCCGCGGACACGATCGCGCCGGCGAGGAATCCGGCAGCGACGAGTGCCAGGGCCGCGCGGGCTGCCGGACGTGCCAGCGCCAGAGCGCCAGCGATCCCGCCGGCAGCGGCTGCAGCCACCGCAACGGCGACCAGCGACCCCCGCGTGAGGACGCGCCACATGCAGTGCTCCCCAACGCAGCACCCCACCCATACCGCCGCGGCGAACCACACGATCGGAGGGATCGAGGGCCGCGTACACGCATGGACACCGCGTGGCATCACCCCACGGTCACCTGATCACGCATCGCCTCGAACTTCTTGGCTCCGATGCCCGGAACGCGCATCAGGTCCTCGGGTGTGGCGAACGGACCGTTGGCCTCACGGTCGTCCACGATCTTCTGCGCCGTTGCGGGTCCCACTCCCGGAAGCGTCTCGAGCTCCGCCACGGTAGCCCGGTTGATGTCCACCACACCGGTGGCTGACACCGCACCGGCCGGAGCTGCGGCGCCCCACTCGGCCCCACCGCCCGCCTCCACGGGCGCTCCCGCCTCGATCTCCGCCAGGGTGGGCATGTAGATCCGCTCGCCATCGGCGATCATGCGTGCGAGGTTGACCGCGTCGCACGCTGCGGACCCGAGCGCACCCCCTGCCGCAGCAACCGCGTCCGCGACACGGTCTCCCGATCTCATGGTGTAGACCCCCGGCCTGAGGACCGCACCCGTCACGTGCACCACGAGCTCGGGTTCCGGCGGCACCGTCTCGGGCATGCTCTCATCTACGGGTTCCACGGCTTCCGTTGTGAACGCCACCTCCGGAGCCGGAGCGGCCGGCCAGAACCGCCACAGCGCGACCCCCGCCATGAGTGCCACCACCACCGCGCCCGCTCCGACTGCCCGCGGCGGCAGGCGCTCCAGACCCGCCCGGGCAAGTATCTCCCGTACCCGATCGGACTCCATGAACGACAACGGACGCCCCCCCTTCCGCAGTGGACTGAGGGGCGTCCGGGTGATGCTGTGATGCTATCCGTCCGGTTTGAACGTCACCTGACCGTCAGGTCAACCACATCTAACCGGCAACCACACTCACGAGCTTGCCGGGAACGACCACGACCTTGCGCACGGTCAGGCCTTCGATCTGCTCGGCCACCCGCGGAACGTTGAGAGCGGCCTCCCGCACCGTGGCCTCGTCGGCGTCCGCAGCCACGACGACCTTGCCGCGCACCTTGCCGTTCACCTGCACGACGATCTCCACCTCGTCGGCGGCGGCGAGAGCCTCGTCGAACGTGACCCACGCCTCACGATGTACCGAGCCCGGGTGGCCCAGCACCTCACGCCACAGCTCCTCGGCCATGTGGGGCGCGTATGGGGCGATCAGCAACGTGAGCACCTCGGCTACCTCACGCTCAAGCGCACCGTCGCGGGCGTCGTCATCCACCGTGCGGTGATAGTCGGTTGCAGCGTTCAGCAGCTCCATCATCGCCGAGAGCGCGGTGTTGAAGCTGAACCGCTCGATGTCCTCGGTCACCTTGCCGGCCACCCGATGCCGCTCGCGAAGCAGCGCCCTGGCCGGGTCGTCAGAGGCGTCGACCGGTGTCGCGCCACCCCCGGCGACATCCTCCACGTAACGCCACACGCGGTTCAGGAACCGGTACATGCCCTCGAGACCGTCCTGGTTCCAGTCGAGGTCCTTGTCGGGCGGCGCCATGAACAGGATGAACGCGCGGAGCGCATCCGCGCCGTAGCGGGCGATCATGTCCTCGGGCGCCACCACGTTGCCCTTGGACTTGCTCATCGTCTCGCCGTCCTTCTTCACCATGCCCTGGGTGAGCAGGTTGGTGAACGGCTCGCGCGCCGCGGTGAGCCCCATGTCGGCGAAGACCTTGGTGAAGAATCGCGAGTAAAGCAGATGCAGGATCGCGTGTTCGATGCCGCCGATGTACTGGTCCACCGGCATCCAGTAGTCGGCGTTCTCACGGCTGAAGAGCGCTTCATCGTTCCGTGCGTCACAGTAGCGGAAGTAGTACCAGCTGGAGCAGGTGAACGTGTCCATCGTGTCGGTCTCACGCCTGGCGGCGCCACCGCACGCGGGACAGGTGGTCTCGTAAAACTCGGGGTGATCCGCCAGCGTCTCGCCTTTGGTGATGTCTACGTCCTTTGGCAGCACCACGGGCAACTGGTCCTCGGGCACCGGCACGAGACCGCACACGGGGCAGTGGATCGCGGGGATGGGGTTGCCCCAGTACCGCTGGCGGCTGATGAGCCAGTCACGCAGACGGAAGTTCACCGAGAACCGGCCTCTACCTTCCGAGGCGAGCCACTCGGTCACGGCACGCATGCCCTCGGAATCCTTGCCGCCGGCCATGCCGGTGAACGCGCCCGACTGCACCATCACGCCGTCCCCGGCGAACGCTTCGTCCCACGGCACGTCGTCCATCACGCGGTCTGCCACCGTGCCGAGTTCGCTCAACAACGGATCATCAGCAGCGAGCACCACCGGCGGGATCGGCAGCCCGTACTTGCGCGCGAACTCGAAGTCGCGCTCGTCGCCACAGGGCACGGCCATCACGGCACCCGTACCGTACTCCATGAGCACGTAGTTGCTCACCCACACGGGCACCTTCTCGCCGTTCACCGGGTTGATGACGTAGCGACCGGTGAACGCGCCGAGCTTCTCGGCTTCGCCGCTTGCGCGCTCCACTGCCGTCTCGCGGGCTGTCGCCCGGACGACCGCCTGCACGGCGTCTGCATGCGCCGTACCCTCGGTCAACGTACTCACCAACGGGTGCTCGGGCGCGAGGAGGAAGAACGAACAGCCGAACAGAGTGTCCGGACGTGTGGTGAACACCGTGATCGTCTCTCCACCCGGCTCACCGGAGGCGTTGCAGAGCTCGAAGTCCACCTCGGCACCCTCAGAGCGGCCGATCCAGTTGGCCTGCATCGTCTTCACGCGCTCGGGCCAACCGGTGAGCGTGTCGAGGTCGTCCAGGAGCTCCTGCGCGTAATCGGTGATCTTGAAGTACCACTGCTCGAGGTCGCGCTTCTCCACCACGCTCTTGCAGCGCCAACACACCCCGTCACCGATGACCTGTTCGTTCGCAAGCACGGTCTTGCAGCCAGGACACCAGTTCACTGCGGACTTCTTGCGCTCCACCAGTCCGCGCTCCCAGAACTTCAGGAAGATCCACTGGCCCCAGCGGTAGTAGTCCACGTCGCACGACTTCACCGTGCGGTCCCAGTCGTAGCTGAAGCCCATCCGCTTGAACGACGCCGCCTGCTTGTCGATGTTCGCGTACGTCCACTCCGCCGGATGCGTGCTGCTCTTGATCGCGGCGTTCTCGGCCGGCAGGCCGAACGCGTCCCACCCGATGGGGTGCAGCACGTTCCTGCCGCGCATCGTCCAGTACCGCGCCACCACATCGCCGATGGAGTAGTTGCGGACATGCCCCATGTGGATGTCACCCGAAGGGTACGGGAACATCTCGAGGATGTACTTCTTCGGCTTGTCCGGGTCCTCGGTGACCGAGTAGAGCCCCTCGGCATCCCAGGCGGCCTGCCACTTCTCCTCGATCGCGTGCGGATCGTACGGTCTGTTGCTCACGAGCGTCCTCGCCTCCATGCGTGGGTACCCACGCATGATAGCCGAGTAGGCCCGCCGAGCGAAACGCGGCCGTCCGCTCATGCCGTAGGGCGTGCCGTGTCACTGCTCCACTACGACCGTCACCGAGAACGTGTCCTCGGGTTGCACGCTCTCCCACGGCCTCAGGTATGCGAGATCGAGGACCCCCTCACCCGGCTCGACCGCTTCGAACGTAAGCGTGATCGTCCCGCCGGCGCCGAGCGCATCGGTGCCGGCCACGAACTCCGCCTCCCCGAGCGACTCCGGCACGGGCGGTACGCTGCGCTCCATCCACATGTACCCGGTGGTCGGGTTACCCTCGAGCTCCACCAGCACCACCCCGCCGTTGCGTACCCGCACCGTGCCGTCTTCGTCGGCAGCGGTCACCACGACCCGTTCGGGCGCCTGACACCCCGCCACAACGGCGAGCGCCACCACGGCCCACGCTACTGCGATCACCGTCAGACGTGACATCGCTCCCACCCCCTCGACTGTCTATGCCCGTATGACGCAACGAAGCCCGCCGGGGTTCCGACGGGCTTCGTGTCTCTTCTTTGGTGGAGCCAAGGGGGATCGAACCCCTGACCTCATGGCTGCCAGCCATGCGCTCTCCCAGCTGAGCTATGGCCCCACATCTGGGTCGCCTTCCGGCGCGAGCGACAGTATATCATCCTCGCCACGCCGGTCAATCTTCGCAGGCCGTGTGCGCTGCGACTCCTGCACCGTGGCGCGTGACGTCTGTGCGCACGGAGACTCGCCCGCCGGCACATCGCGCTCCCACTCATGCTTGATGTAGCAGAGCATCCTGGGTACGAAATCGTCCATGATCAGCGGCAGCATGTTGGGCAGCAGCGCGTCCATCGTCTTGGGGAGCAGGTCGGGCATGAGCTCTTCCATGTCCTCCGGCAGCGGTCCCACTCGGCGCGATACTTCCTCCAACATCGCCGGCATGACCTTGGGCATCATCGACGGCATCATCTTCGGCATCATGGCGGGCATCATCTTGCCCATCATCGCCAGACCGCCGGGCACCGCACGCGCCGCGCGCATCATCGGCAGCATCGCAGGCGGCATCGCCTTCATCATGTCCGGCAGCATGGCGACCATGATGCTCGTGATCGACTCGGGCTTCATGAGCCAGATGAACTTCTCGAAGTAGCCCCACATCTCCTTAGCGTACGGGCTCGGGTCCTCATGCGCGATGCCCAGGCCGTCCATCGCAACGTGCGCGAGGTCGATGATCTCCATCGGGATGTCGCGCTTGTCCGCCGAGTCGCGCAGCTGCACCTGGCAGCACGGGCAGAGCGCCACCATGGCGTCGGCATCCACGTCCACGGCCTCATCCAGACGCATCTTGCCGAGTTCGGGGGCGACCGGCGTCTCGCCGATGAGCGTGAGCACCGAGCCGCAGCACAGACCCTCCTCGCGGTTGTGCTCCATCTCGACGAGCTCCACACCCGGGATCGCCTTGAGCATCTCACGCGGCGGCTCGTAGTTCCCCTGCGCCCGGCCCATGTGGCACGAGTCATGGAACGTGAGCTTCTTGTCCACCTCGTGCGTGAACTCCAGCGCTCCTTCTGCGATCGCGTCTGCCACCAACTCCGAGTAGTGCTTGACCTCGAACTCGTAGGCCTCACCGCGCTCGGCGGCGATGTCGGCGTAGAGCTCCTTCCACACGAGCCCGCATGCGGG
>DSAI01000111.1 GCA_011372845.1 Actinomycetota bacterium | reverse complement strand
TCGCCCGTCTCCTCATCTCTCACGTAGAGGCACTCTCCGGTCCCATCAGAGACCGGATCGTTGTTCCAGGTCGTGATGCGGTTCTCGTGGCTGTTCTCGGCCCATGTGCAGCCGATGCCGGCCCCGGAGATGAGCGTACCGAAGTGCGGCCCCGCGATCACGTTCACCCACGGGGCGGGTGTGTTCTCGTCATCCTGGAGCACGATCACGTATTCGTCGCGATCGAGATCGAAGCCGCCGTAGCCGTTATCGAACGCGAGCGACGGCCGCTCGAACACCGGTGTGGGATGGGGCGCGGGGTCCGCCGACGCGTGGAAGTCGGGCGGCGGGTCGGGCCGCTGCGCACGCCTATCCAACTGGAGACCGATCGGTCCCCGGTCGCCTTCGATGACGACGCGAGCGACACTCTCGAGCAGGTTGAGGACCTCCGGGCGCATCTGGTCGGCCGTGCGAAGGAAGACGCCACCGGGGCGGTCGGTCAGTTGCAGCGCGTGCCCGGTGCGGAAGAGCGTACGCAGGCGTCCGTCGAGATCGGATGCGTAGCCGGTGGGCCGCGTGTTGAGTATCACGAGGTCGGTCTCGAAACCCTGGCTCCGCCAGTACTGATGGGCGAGCAACGCCTGTCGCGCGAGAGGGGTCTGGTCCACCTGCTCGATCTTTAGCAGCAGGATCGGATAGTCGCCCGATATGCCTATTTCCCAGAGCCCCGATATGGGGAGGCGGTTCTCGACCTCCGTATGCACCTTGAGGGTCGAGTATGGATCGGTGAGCAGCATGCGGGAGGCCAGGCGCAGGAAGGTGACCGACTCCTCGGGCGTGATCCCCAGGTCGCGCAGTTGGATCCGGCTCGTGGACCACGCAAGGTCTGCCGCGCGCTGCGTGTTGCCGATGTCGTGGTACTTCTCGGCGAGGTACACCACGCGCTCGCGCGAGTCGGCGGCGCCGGTGATGAACGCAAGGTGCGCGGACTCACCCGGCGGCACCACCAGGGGCTGCCGGATGGCGCAGATCGGGTCGAGCACCGGGCCGGTCGTCGCTGTCAGGCGGCCGCCGTCGTAGATCGCCTGAGCGCTCGCCGGGGTCCGGAGCCGACCGAGGAAGCGGGCCCGGTCGGTCTCGTACGACCACGAACACGCGTCGTGGGCGTCACACGCCAACGCGTGGAGGCCCCAGTACCTCGGCTCCTCTGAGGACCGCGGACGGCGGGAGAACAGGAGCGCGGTCTGCTCGTCCAGCGCCTCGGTCTCCACGAACAGGTTGCTGTACGCCTTGTGCGCGTGATCGGCCCCGCGCAGCGCCAGGGTGACCTCCAGGTACGACGTCACCTCGAGCGAAAGCGTCTCGCGTCCGTGATTCGTGACCGTCACCCGCCGCACTTCCACATCGTCCTCGGGCGAGACGATCACCTCGGTGTGCGTCTCGACGTTCCCGTCGAGGCGGCGGAACTCGGCCTTGTCGGCTGAGAAGGTCACGTGGTAGTCGTCCGGCGTAGCCAGTGTCGGCTGGAACGCCGCGGACCATATGGCCCCTGACTCGACGTCCTTGATGTAGATGAAGCTTCCCCAGCAGTCGCGGGTGATGTCCTCGCGGTAGCGTGTGACGGTACGGTCGCCCCACCTGCTGTAGCCGCCACCGGCGTTGGTGACCATCACCGAGTACGACCCGTTGGACAGGAAATGGGTCGAGGGCACCGGGGTGCCGGCGAGCGGGTAAGCGCGTGCCACCGGCGCGGGCACCTCCCGCACCGAACGCACGAACTCCACCTCTTCGGCCCTGGGCTGCGCTGCCTGGACGCGGCGGGGGACACGCTCCTGGAGCAGGAGTTCGGCCGAGGAGACCAGGGGGTCGGCATGGAACCGTTCCTGCATCCTCGACGCGGTGAGCATGTTGCCGAGCGCCAGCATGCTCATGCCCTGGTGATGCGCCATGTATGCTTTCACGATGGCGCGCTCGGCCCCTGCGGGGACCCGGCCCGGGGTGTAGTCGATCGCCTCGTAGTAGCCGAACCGTCCCTCGGCTCCCTGACGTGTGAGCGCGACCAGGTTGTCGAGGCTCTCCCGCGGCGCCACCATCAGCGCGAGCACGGTGGCGTACGGCGCGACCACCACATCGTCGGAGAGCCCCCGCTTGAGACCCAGGCCGGGCACGCCGAACGCCTGGTACTGGTACGTGAGCTCCACG
Source organism: Actinomycetota bacterium (assembly GCA_011372845.1). Taxonomy (GTDB): domain Bacteria; phylum Actinomycetota; class Coriobacteriia; order Anaerosomatales; family Anaerosomataceae; genus Anaerosoma. The sequence goes on along the minus strand of DSAI01000111.1, from coordinate 5,842 downwards.
TCTTTGGCGTTGAACGCCGACTCTGAGACGCCCCACGGGACGCCTCGCTGGCGTCCGTACTGGATCTGCCTGCGCACGACACCTTCGTAGGTGCGGTCGAGCAACGTCCCCGGCCAGCTCTTCATCACCAGGAGCGGCATGAGGTACTCGAACATGCTCGCGCTCCAACTCACGAGCGCCGCACCGCCGTCGGTGCGTGTTATCGCACGCCCAAGCCTGAACCAGTGCTCCTGCGGTACGTCGCCCTTGGCGATCGCAAGGAAGCTCGCGAGGCGGCACTCGCTCGCAAGCATGTCGTAGTAGGAGTCGTCGAGCTTGCCCTCGGCGGTATTGAATCCGATGGAGAAGAGCAGGCGGCGCTCGTCGAAGAGCATCGCGAAGTCGGTGTGCTCCCACATCTCCCGCGCGATGTCGGCCGAGAGCCTCATGCGGGCGAGCAGCTCGGTCGCCGTCGGCCGGGCACTGCGGATGGCGGCTGCCACACGCGTCGCCCATGCCGCGTCAGCGTCGCCGGAGGCGGCAACCCGGTCGAGCTCGGCAAGAGCGATCTCGAGTCCCTCGGCAAGGCCCACGAGACTCGGCACGTGATCGAGGAGGGGCGTCAGCTCGGCCGAGCGGACACCCGCGTGCGAGCCGTTGGAGGCGAGGACCTCGCGGGCCCATGGGGCGTAGGCGTCCACCAGACCGCGTGCCTTGTCCACGGCATCGGCCACTGCGAGCGTCGATTCCAACGCGCAGCCCACATCTTCCGTCATGCCGGGGGTCACGACCTCATCGAGGCGCGAGCGGAGAGGTCCTGTGAGGGCGTGCAGGCCGTCGAGGAGGATGAGCCATTGGCCGAGGTTGGCGGGAGCGTCGTCGAGCCTGATACGGCGTATCACCTCTTCGAGTGCGGTGCGCGTCTCGGCTATCGCCGGATGCGCCCGGGCAGCGCCGGTAGCCGCCGCGAGGTCCTCCAGCGCGAGGCGCGCGGTGTCGGTGATGCCCGAGAGGATCTCGACGGACAACAGCGGTCGTTCGGTCGCCTCGAGCAGCGCCACACGGAGGACCAGGAGATGGCCGGCGAGGTTCCCGGAGTCGACCGTTGAGACGTAGGTGGGCCGGAGCGGCTCCAGCGTCGTGGTGTCGTACCAGTTGTAGAAGTGGCCCCTGAAGCGCTCCATGCCGACCATGGTGGTGAGCGTGTTGGCGACGTGCTCCGACAGCTCGCGCACGGTGATATAGCCGAGGTCGTACGCGGTGACCTCCGAGAGCAGCTGCAGCCCGATGTTGGTGGGTGAGGTCCGATGCGCGACCTCGCCCTTGGGATCTTCCTGGAAGTTGTCGGGCGCCAGGTGGTTGTCCTCCGCGGTCACGAAGGTCTCGAAGAAGCGCCACGTCTTGCGTGCGGCGTGGCGCATCGCGGTCACGTCATCATCGGTGATCTCTGGCGATGGCGGCGGGGAGGGGCGGCTGGCGAGCCAGGCGGAGACGGGAGACGCCACCCAGAGGGCCAGCACGGGCGCGACCGGGAGCGGTGCGAGGGGGCTGCCAGCTGCCGCCGAGGCGACGACGACCGCGGCTGTGCCGACCGCGGTCGAAGGCCACATCCGGGACACGAAGGCGCGGACCGAGCCGGAACCGAGTCGGCGCTCGGCCTCGGCGGCGGTCTCCCACTCGAGGAGGTTCCGCTTGCTCACCGCCATCCGCCAGAGCGCACGCGCGATCGCATCGGTCATCAGTTGTGCCTGGTGGGGTATCACCGCCACGTCGAGCGCGGTCCTGAGCACGTCGCGACGGAGGTCCGAGAGAAACGCCGCGCGGTCGCTCCGTGTCTCGGCGGGGGCCCGCTGCGTGAGCGAGTCGAGCAGCCCGAACAACAGAGGGAAGAGCAGTATCACCGCCACCACGCCCAGCCACCACCACGAGGACGCCGGGAGGACGGCGACGCCGGCCACCACGAACACCACCGTTGCCATGGGCCGCAGCGAGCGTCGCAGGTTGTCGACGATCTTCCAGCGGTGCAGGAGCGTGAGGGGGTTCCGCTCCCTTCCTTCAGGAGTGGGCACCCGCGGCATGAGCCACGGCACGGTCTGCCAGTCGCCCCGGATCCAGCGATGCAGCCGCGCGCAGTGGGATATGTAGCTCGCGGGCTGGTCGTCGTAGACCTCGATATCCGAGGCGAGGCCCGTGCGCAGGTAGGATCCCTCGAGCAGGTCGTGGGAGAGGAGCGTGTTCTCCGGGAAACGGTCCTCGAGCACCGCGTTGAAGACGTCCACCTCGAATATCCCCTTGCCGGTGAACGAACCTTCGCCGAAGACGTCCTGGTAGGTGTCCGAAACGGCGCCCGCATACGGATCGACCCCCGTGACCCCCGAGTAGAGCCATGCGAACAGGCTGCCTGCCGAACCCTCGATCGACATGGCCACCCGCGGCTGGATGAGCCCATAGCCTGTGCGCACCGTCCGCGTCACGGGGTTCACGATGGCGCGGTTGAGCGGGTGGGCAATCGTTGAGATGAGCTTGCGCGCACCGTCCCGCGGCAGGACCGTATCGGTATCGAGCGTGATGACGAACGTGACGCCCGCATACTCGTCCGGGTCTGCGTCCACGACGGTGAACGAGGTGTCGCTCGCCCCTCTCAGTAGGCGGCAGAACTCGCTCAGCGCGCCTCGTTTGCGCTCCCAGCCCATCCATGTCCGGTCGGCCTCGCTCCATGTGCGCCCGCGCACGAACAGGGCGAACGGGCGGTCATGCGGATTCCCGTATCGGTCATTGAGCAGGCTGACGCCCTGTCGGGCGGCCTCGATGACGGCGTCGTCGCCGGCTGCCTGTTGTTCAGGGCCGCCGCGGAGATCGGCGAGGATGGCGAAGCGCACGTTCGGGTCGCGGTTCGCGAGGTAGCCGACCTCCATGTTGTCGACCACGTGCTGGGCGGCCTTGGCGGACGTGAGGAGTGCCGTGTACACGACCATGGTGCTGTGGGCCCGGGCGACTGGTCGCCGGTGATCGATCTTCGCGAGCCTGCGGGGTGGCCACAGCCATGCGGCCAGCCGGTTCGCGATCGTCATCCCCACCTCGGAGACGGGCAAGAGCGACAGCACGCCGAGGAGGATAGCCGTCCACGCCGTGCCTGTCCGCGTCCAGGCGAACACGGCGATCGAGGAAGCGAGCGCCACCGTGGTGCCGCCGAGCACGCCCCAGTAGATGGCACCGCGGGCCGACAGCGGCCCACGGTGTATGCGCTCGCGCAGGCGCGGTCGATAGCCTACGGAGCGTTCGAAACCGTAGCGCCCATGGCCTATGAGGTAGTGGCCGACATGGCTCCCGAGGGTGTCGGCGGGGTCCGCCGCCAGCGCTTCGAGACAGTGGCTGATCACGGCCTCGGCGATACCGGCCTCGGTGAGGGCGCTGCGCTGCGAGAGCTCTTCCACGGTGTGCCGGTATCTGTCGCGGCTTGCGAACTCCATGTGCGGGTACACACCGGCGGGGTCTTCCCGGAGGATCTGCTCCACAACGCTGACGCGCTCGAAGAACTCACGCCACTCCAGGGCATCGAGCAGGCGGATGCTGGTGATCGCGTTGGCGATCGACACCTGATCGGCGGCCTGCTGCTGATGTTCGGCCGTCGTGAGACGCTCGAGGTCGGCGTCCCGCTTGTGGAACTCGGCCTCCAGCCAGTCGGCGATCGGGCCGAGATCGCCCTCGATGCCCGTGAGCCGCTGCGAGAGACGGAGCAGGAACGCGGGCGGCGCGTCAGCGTGAGCGGCCTCGAGTTCCGCTATCCGCGCCGCCACGGCATCCGGCCCCTCATCGGCGGCCACCACGAGCCGATCGGCGAAGCGCTCTCCGCCCACGATAGCCTGGTGGCTCTGCAGGATCCGCAGTGACAGCCGCCTCAGGTTCTCGATGAGGGCTGTCCGCGCCATGATCGGCACCGCCCAGACCTCGCCGATCGAGAGGTCCGTGACTTGCTGGTACGCGGTGACGACACCCGTGAGCGACTCCTCATCGACCCGTGAGTCGGTGTGGGCGAGCAGGAACGCCATCAGCTCCATAACGCGCGGGTATCCCGCGAACGATCCCTCGGTCAGTCGCGGCAGGCGGGCGCCGTAGCGCGCGGGGAGATCGTCCACGACGAGGCGCACCTGCTCCTCGACAAGGTAGTAGTTGTCCAGCAGCCACTCGGCGGCGGGCGCTACGGGTATGTCCTCTCGCACGTCGGCGGCCAGCGTGCGATAGACGGCGGCGATCTCGTCGGATGCGCGTTCAAGCAGGCCGAGGACAGGCGTGCGGGCGCTCGTGGGGCCGGAGACCCAGCGCTGCCCGCGCGCGAGCGTGCGAGCGGCCGCGGCTATACGGTCGACGCCGAACAACTCCCCGCGGAACGGCTCATCGCCGCGCGGGCGCAACGTGTCAACGACATCGCTGTTGATTCGATCACCTCATGTGCGGCCGTAAGGACGTGGTGGCGCCGGTCGCGCCCATCCCATTGTGCCACGTCACGAAGGGCGGGCGCGCCGGGTCCGGCACGTTCGTTGCTGGAGAGATATCCATAGGGGTATATTGTGCATCCACCGATCCTTCGGAGGTCTGATGAGTCGCGCCAAGTGGATACTTCTTGCAGCGGGGGTGGTCGTCATTGCGGCCGCCGCCATCGCCCTGTCGTCGGGTTCTCCGCAACCCGGCCTGGTAGGGAACCGCGACGTCGAGAAGCTGCGCGCTGAGGGTGCGCGGATCGTTGACGTGCGCACAGCGGCCGAGTTCACTGGCGCCCACATAGAGGGAGCCGAGAACGTTCCGCTGAGTGACATCGCGGCAGTGGCTTCGAGCTGGGACCGGAGCATCCCGGTGGTTCTGTACTGTGCCGTGGGTGACTGGAGCGACACCGCAGCGGAGATCCTCACTTCGATGGGCTTCGAGCGTGTCTACGACTTGGGCGGAGGCATAGTCCAGTGGGACGGCGCGCTGGCTGGGGGCGCCGGCGCCACGGTGGCGTCCGCCGACGTGGAGACGAACGGCATGCCCGTGATGTACGAGTTCTACACCGATTGGTGACCCAGCTGCACCGCTATGGAGCCTGTGGTCGACAGGCTGCGCACCGAGTACGAGGGAGTCGTCGAGTTCCGCCTCGTGAACGCCGAGACCGATGCCGAGAGCCAGGCGCTCGCGACGCGGTTCGGGCTGCAGTACGTACCGTCGTTCGTGTTCCTCGACAGCGATGGCACACAGCGCGATCTGGTGGTGGGCGAGGTGAGCGAAGAGGATCTGCGGGCGGTCCTGGACTCGCTGCAGTGAGGTGGTGCTGCGAGTAGGGCCTCACCGCGGTGGGTACAGACTTGGTGAAGGCGTATCGTATCCCCAGGGATCGAGGTGACGCCATCGACAGGAGCAGTGAAGCGGGTTTTCCGCCGGGGTGGCCGATGAAGGGCCCCGCCGACCATGCGTGGGTGTGTAGCCATATCCACGAGATCGAATGGTTCGGTACGTGTGTTCTTCCTGTCCGGTCGACAACGCAAGTGCAGGACCGCGCGATGGAGGCGGGATACCGGGCATAAGCCTTTGAAGCCTGTGAGGGTGCGGCCAACGGGCGACAGCGTCCTTTGGACCAAGAGCTCTCAAGGATGGCCCTTTGGAGGGGCGTCTCGGGCGGTGCGACTGCCACCCCGGTGCGTGATATCTGCGGCGGACACGCGGCAACGCGCGTCCGCCGTTCGTGTCCCGTGTGGAGGGCGCGGTGAGGTGCTATACTCTGCCTCTGCCAGCCCCTGAGGGCACATCCGGGCGAGTGGCGCAACGGGAGCGCACCTGCTTTGCACGCAGGGGGTTGTCGGTTCGAATCCGATCTCGTCCACCAAGGGAT
>DSAI01000188.1 GCA_011372845.1 Actinomycetota bacterium | reverse complement strand
CCGTTCTACGTGGCTGCTCCTTCGTCCACGGTGGACCTCACGCTGGCCAGCGGCGACGAGATCGTGATCGAGGAGCGCGACGAGCGCGAGGTCACCGGCGTCACCGTCTCTGGCGTGATCGAGCCGCGCACCTCCGTCGAGACGCGGTCGCTCGACGCGATCACCGAGGCGGGTCCGTACGCGCTCGGCATGACCAAAGGCCACCAGATGGAGATCTCCCGCAAGGGCGGAGCCTACCAGTTCGACGGGTGGGTGCGTATCGCGCCGCCGTCTGTGGAGGTCTACAACCCCGCATTCGATGTCACCCCGGCAGAGCTCGTCACCGCCATCATCACGGAGCGCGGCATCGCCCGGGCGCCGTATGCCGAGTCGCTCGCCGAGGCGTGCTGCGGCACGGGTGCGCTCCACGAGCTCGGCTAGGCCGAGACCGTGGAGGTCGGCAGCCTCATCGGCGTGATCGGCGGGCTGCTCGCCCTGGTGGGCGTGGGTGTGGCGCTGCGCGTGAGCGGCCTGCTCTCTGCCGAGGATTCCCGTCCGCTCAACACCGTGCTCATGTACGTGGCGCTGCCCGCGTTGATCTTCAGCGCGGTGTACAGGGCCGATCTCGATCCGTCGCTCGGCATGCTGCCCGCCATCGCCTGGGTGGTGGCAGGCATCGGGCTTGCGATCGGCTGGGCGCTCTCCCGGCTTCTCGGTCTCAAGGGACCTACCGCCGGCGCGTTCATCATGGCGTGCGTCTTCGGTAACACCGGCTACATGGGCTATCCCGTTGCGCAGGCGCTTCTGGGCGACCCCGGCCTGGTGCGCGCCATCTTCTCAGACGTCTTCGGCAACACGGCGGCAGTGATATCCGTGGGCACGCTGGTGGCCGGACACTACGGCGCCGGCGAGGTGAAGGTGAATCCGCTCAAGGAGATGGCCACGTTCCCGCCGTTCATCGCCCTGGCGGCCGCGTTGATACTCCGTTCGGTCGCGCTTCCGGAACTGGTGACATCCTGGTTGGATGCGCTGGGTAAGGTGGTCGTGCCCGTGATCATGATCTCGGTGGGACTCAGCCTCAAGCCGAGGGCGCTGCGCGAGCATCTTCCGCGGGTGTCGGTGCTGGTGTTCGTCAAGCTGGTGGCGCTGCCGCTCATCGCGCTCGGGCTGGCCACGCTGCTGCTTGATGACCCGGCCTCGCTCCGTGTGGCGGTCATCGAGGCGGGGGTGCCCACGATGATGCTGCTCGTGATCATGGGGCAACGGTTCAGGCTTGACAGCGACTTCATCGCCTCGGCGATCCTGGCAACGATGGTGGGGGCCGTGGTGACGATCCCCGTGCTGCAGCTGCTCATCGGCTGAGCGCGTCCCGTCCCGCGTCCGGCCCCGGAGAGGGGAGGACGTGCGGGCGCTGCTCGATCTGGTGTTCCCGCCGCGGTGCGCGGGATGCGATGCGCCGGGCACCTTGCTGTGCGACGAATGCCGTCTGGCGGTTGCTCGGATCGATCCGGCACACGCATGCCCGCGGTGTGGTGCACCGCTCGGCGGACATGCGGTGTGTGCCGAGTGCCGGGGATCCACGTTCGCGTTCTCGGCAGCCCGCTGCGCCGCCACCCTCGAACCGCCCGTCTCGCGCACGGTGGTGCTGCTCAAAGACGGCGGCGAGCGCCGCTACGCAGGAGTGCTCGCAGAGCTGCTCACCGGGTGCTCGGAGGGCTGGCTGGATGCCGAGGATGCGCTCGTCCCCGTGCCGGCGTCGCCGGCTGCGGTGCGTCGCCGGGGGTTCGACCACGCAGCCGACATCGCCCGTGAACTCGGCAGATGCGTGGACCTCCCCGTGCAGAGGCTGCTCCGCTCCACCCGTGGCGCCGATCAGCGCGCGCTGGGCAGAAGCGAGCGCTTCGCCAACCGTCAGGGCGCGTTCGAGGTGGACGGGGCGTGCGGTCTCCGGCAGGCGGTCCTCGTCGACGACGTCTTCACCACGGGGGCCACCTTCGACGCCGCAGCCCGGGCCCTCGCGGGGGCGGGCGTCACGCGTGTTCGCGCACTCGCCGTGGCCCGCTCGGTGTGAGCGTATCCCGGCCCCACCTGCTACACTTCTCCTTGCTTCCACCCGGGTCTGTGGTTGCGGACGCGCAAGCGTCTTAGTCCATGGTAGGCGCGGCCAAAAGGATCCACGTAAGCGCGAGGCCAAGCCTCGTCGTGAGCATGGCGTGCCTTAGGGGTAAGTCGTACCGTTCCGGGCAGCCGAGAGGTCGCCCGGAGCGAGAGGACCGGTAGCGAGGCCATGCCTTGCGGAAGTCCCGGTATGCGAGTGTGGGGTCAAAGACCAGGTCAGCCGGGTGGAAGCTAGATTCGTACGGTACGCCGTCGTCCGTGGTCCATTCGCGGACGGCGAGCCGTTTGGAGGGAGTGGAGCCGTGAGGGCACGTCTTCTGCCGGTGGTCCTGCTCGTGGTGGCGCTCGCCGTCGGCCTCGTGGGCTGTGGCGGCGGCGCTCCGGAGGAGGAGCCCGCGCGCGCGCCGGTCGTGGAACCGCCGGTGATCGCCGAGGAGGGTGTTCTCCGCGTGGGCGTTGACATGGCGTATCCGCCGTTCGCCGGTACCGCCAACGGCGCCAAGGTCGGCATCGACGTGGATGTGGCGGCCGCGGTGGCCGAGCGGCTCGGGCTGCATCTGGAGCTTGTGGACGTGAAGCCGGCCGACATGACCGCCGCGCTCGATTCAGGCGAGATCGACATCATGCTGGGCGCCGTGCCGATCACCGATGCCGTGCTCGCCAACGCCACGACCGCCGGCAGCTACATCGTGGGCGGGCCGGCGTTCTTCGCGGTCTCCTCGGATGACACCTCGGCTTCGGTGGTGGCCACCGTCACTCCCGAGCAGATCCCCGGCATGCGTGTGGGCGCGCAGGCGTCGAGCACGGCCTTCTGGGAGCTCGAGGGCGAGTACGGAGAGGGCTTCGTGCAGTCGTTCGACACGCTCAAGGACGCGATAGCGGCACTCGATGCGGGTGAGCTCGACGTGGTCGCCGGTGACGCGGTGGTGGGATCGTACATCGCACGCGACCATCCGGGCGTGGGCTTCGCTGGGCAGTTCGGCGATGCGCAGCCGCTGGGCATCTCGGTGCGCAAGGACGCCGTGGAGCTCGAGGCGGCGGTGCGTACCGCGCTCGACGGCATGGCCGCAGACGGGGTGCTCGAGACCATCCGCCGCAAATGGCTCGGCGATGTGCCCGCGTTAACCGTCTCTGTGGACGGCGCCACCAGCTAGCATCGACCCAGATTGCATACTCTGAGAGGGGTCCTGCCCATGAGTAGGACCCCTCTGCATATTTCCGGCGTACCCGTGGATATTCAAATCTCGATTCACGCTCCTATACGGCTGTGCGGTATACTTATGCACCGGTGATGTAAGGGGGGGCGCCGAGAAGCCCTCACGGCTTGGCATTCAAAGGAGGCTCCATGAGCAAGTCAAAGAAGTTCCTGGCTCTCTTCATGGCTCTCGCGCTGGCGTTCAGCATGTTCGCGCTGAGCGGTTGTGCGGGCGATGAGGAGACCACGGATACCGACACGGGCAGCGAGACCGAGGCCCCTGCCGACGAGACCGAAGGCGCGATCACGGGCGTTGACGATCTCGGCGAAGGCCACAAGGTCGGCGTACAGTCCGGTACCACTGGTGAGGGTTGGGCCAGGGAGAACCTGGAGACCAAGGGCGTCGAGGTCGTTGCGTACGACGACATCCTGCTTGCCTTCTCGGCGCTGCAGGCTGGCGACGTCGACGGCGTGGTCAACGACCTGCCGATCAGCCAGGACATCGTGAAGGACGAGACCCGCGGTCTGGTCATCGTTGAGGAGATCCTCACCGATGAGACCTACGGCTTCGCGTTCAACAAGGACGACGCGGTCCTGCGTGACTCCGTGAACTGGGCGCTTGGCGAGCTTATCGCCGACGGAACCTACGACACCATCTACGAGACGTGGTTCGGCGCGGCCCCCATGTCCTACCCTGAGGCCGAGAGCGGCGTCACCGAGCAGCCCGCTGGCGAGATGGATCTCATCACCGCTGGCAAGATCGTGGTCGGTTCCGACACCGCCTACCCGCCGTTCGAGAACGTCGAGGGTGGCGAGGTCGTGGGCTTCGACGTCGACCTGATGAACGCCATCGGCGAGAAGCTCGGCGTTGACGTCGAGTTCAAGAGCTATAAGTTCGACGCGCTGATCACCGGCGTGCAGGCTGGCACCGAGTTCGACATGATCGCATCCGCGATGACGATCACCGACGAGCGCAAGCAGTCGGTGGACTTCTCGGATCCGTACATCAACTCCAACCAGTCGCTCGCGGTCAAGAAGGCCGACTAGGCGAGTACCAGGCAGATGGCACTGCATAAACACTGCCGTGCTATCTGAGTAGAGCGGTATACTGGGGCCGGCGGACACGAACCGCCGGCCCCACCTGTATCCGAGCCCATCGTAGGAGGGCCCGTGCACTCAAAGCTCCGTAACTCACTTGGGTACGTGATCACGGGCGTCGTGGCGGTGGTGCTTCTTGCATTGCTGCTCACGATGACAGGCCCGGCGCGGATGCTCTTCGAGCGTAACGCGCCACGCGGCCAGACCGGCACCGTGGACGATGTGTATGTGATCTCGCCCACCCGCGACGAGATCACCATCGGCAGGTCCCAGACCAACGTGGTGGCCGACCTCGCCGAACTGGAGAAGAACCTCGCGGCCACGATGCAGCGCACGCCGCCGGGAGCGGGCATGCGTGACACCGAGTGGGTGCTCACCGCCGAGGAGACCAGCCCCACGCCGGTTTTGCTGAACGGCGTGCCCGTGGAGGGAACGCCAACGCTCACCGATGGCGACGTGATCACGGTGGGTGGCTCGGACGTGGTGTTCGATTCGGGGCGGCCGGGCATCCTGGGCGCGCTCGACTGGTGGGAGGCCGCCAAGGTCTCGCACCTGTTCGCGTCACCCGACGTGATCTCAGCCGCGTTCCCCATCATCGCGCGGGCGTTCCCGATCTCGCTGGTGGCGGTGCTGATCTCGTTCGCGTTCGCCATCCCGGGCGGCCTCACGCTGGCCTTCATGAAGATGGCCCGCACGCGATGGTTCCGTTGGCCCGCCACGCTCTACGTGGACGTGGTCCGTGGAACGCCGATCTTCCTGCAGATCCTCATCGTGTTCTTCGGGCTGCCGCTGATGCCGTTCTGGCAGACGCTGGTGAAGATGCTGCCCGTGATCAACCAGCCGGGGCTCTTCGGCGAGGACAACTCGATGTGGCTGCGCGTGATCCTCGTGCTCAGCTTCAACTCCTCGGCATACATGGCGGAGATATTCCGCGCCGGCATCGAGTCGATCAACAAGGGGCAGACCGAGGCGGCGCGCTCGCTGGGAATGACCGCGGCGCAGTCGATGACCTACGTGATCATCCCGCAGACCGTGCGCCGGATCCTGCCCACGATGATGTCCGAGTTCATCCTGCTGTTCAAAGACACCTCGCTCTTTGCGGCGGTGGGCTTTGGCGAGATGGTCATGAAGGCGCGTGAGGTGGCGTCGAGCACGCTCAACGTCTCCTCGTATCTGCTTGCGGCGCTCTTCTATCTCGTGATCACCATCCCGCTCGGTCGTCTCGTGCAGCAGCTCGAGAACCGGCTGGCGCGCTCGGAGGGCGGCGGTTCGGTGACCTTTGAGAAGAGCACCGAGGACAACCTGGCGCACGAGCAGGAGCGCAAGGCTGTGGCTGCGGCAGCGATAGCCGCGCGTGAGCGCGGCGCCAACGCGCCGCTCGCAGACGACGACGCCGCATCGCGGCCCGAGACCGGACGATAGGGGGCGACGATGACCGACAAGATCGAGAGCACCCCCGGCTACGAGGGCCCGATAGTCCGGATCAACAACCTGCGCAAGTGCTTCGGCGAGGTCGAGGTGCTGCGCGACGTGGACATGGACGTTCAGAAGGGCGAGGTGGTGGTGATCCTGGGCCCCAGCGGTTCAGGCAAGTCCACCATGCTGCGGTGCGTGAACCGCCTGGAGGAGCCCACCGGCGGAGAGATATGGCTTGAGGACATCAAGGTCAACGACCCCAAGACGAACATCAACGAGGTGCGCGAGCGCATCGGGATGGTGTTCCAGCAGTTCAATCTCTTCCCGCACCTCACGGCCAAGGGCAACGTGATGCTCGCGCAGCGCAAGGTGCTCAAGCGCTCCAAGGCCGAGGCCGAGCGGGTCGCCATGGAGCAGCTTGAGCGCGTGGGGTTGGGCGACCGGGTGGATTACTACCCGGCGCAGCTCTCCGGCGGTCAGCAGCAGCGCGTGGCCATCGCGCGGTCGTTGGCGATGGACCCGCACGTGATGCTCTTTGACGAGGTGACCTCGGCGCTCGACCCCGAGCTGGTGCGCGGCGTGCTCGACGTGATGAAGGAGCTCGCCCAGGCCGGCATGACCATGCTGGTAGTCACCCACGAGATGGGCTTTGCGCGCGAGGTGGCCAGCCGGGCCGTGTTCATGGACGGCGGCGTGATCGTGGAGGAGGGTCCGCCGGCCGCTGTGTTCGACAATCCTCAGAACGAACGCACACAGGACTTCCTGGGTCACATCACGTAGAATGCTCACGGCGCGGTGCGGCATCACCGCGCCGTTGCTGTGGTGATCATGCGGAGATGCCCGTACCGGCCGCCGCAATCCGGCCGGGGCGGGTATCTTCATCTATGTCCGGTCCATTTCGAAGGAGGATGCGGTATGCAGATGATCGTGAAGGGCCGTCATATGGACGTCACTCCTGCCATCCGCGAGTACGCCGAGGAGAAGGTGGGGCGCGTTGCGAAGATCCTCGACAGCCAGCTCATGAGCGCTGAGGTCGAGGTCTACACCGAGCGGAACCGCTCGATCCAGAACGGCCAGGTAGCCGAGGTCACGATCTACACCAAGGGTCCGGTGATCCGCGCCAAGGAGGCGGCGTCGGACATGTACGCAGCGATCGACCTGGTGAGCGAGAAGCTCGAGCGCCAGGTGCGCAAGTACAAGACCAAGATGATCGACCGTCACACCAAGGGCGCGCCCGCGCCGATGCCGGCGCCCGTGCCCGTCGAGCCCGATGAGCCCGCGATCGTGAAGACCAAGCGGCTCGAGAGCAAGCCGATGAGCCCTGAGGAGGCCATGCTCCAGATGGAGCTGCTGGGCCACGACTTCTTCGTGTTCCGGGCCGAAGACGGGGAGGGCACCAACGTGCTGTACCGCCGCGGCGACGGCGACTACGGGCTCATCACGTCCGCATAAGATGCATGCGGGCGTGAACGCGGAAAGGGCGCGGCAGATGCCGCGCCCTTTCGCATGCGGCTCCTGCGTACGCTACGGCAGGTGCTGGCCGTTTGCCGAGGTGACGACCGTGAGCCCGCCGCTCACGGTGGAGTACTCGTGGACCGCCTGGTTCTCATGGCCGCCGCTCACGGTTGCCGCGTATCCCGAGGCGGTATTGGTGGCTCCTCCGCTCACCGTGGAGGCGAGTCCTGAGGCCACGTTGGTGCTACCGCCACTGACGGTCGAACGCTCACCGCTCGCCCGGTTGGCTGATCCACCGCTCACGCTCGAGCCTTCCCCTTCGGCCTGGTTGAATCTGCCCCCGCTCACGCTGGAGTACGTTCCTTCGGCGTAGCTGCGGAAGCCGCCGCTCACCGATGAGTACGGACCCCAGAGCTGGTTCTGGAAGCCGGCAAGGAGGCCGCCGTAGCTCCTCCAGCCGTGATTGGCGCCCACCGCGATGGTGTGGCTGCCGGTGCGCAGGAAGCTCTCAGTGTTCTCCGCATATCCCACGATGAGGTTGCCGCGGCCGTTCACGACGCCTTCGGTGGAGCCCGACCCGCTGCGGATATGGAGATTGGCGCCGGTGAGGAGGATGTTGGGTCCGGCGATGCCGTTGATGGCATCGACGTTCACGCTCACGTAGGGGCCGAGGAGAAGCGCGTTGTTGGCCTCAACGGCTGCAAGGCGTGTCTGGAGTGCGGCGATGGTGGTCTCCGCTGAGGCGAGACGGGCCTCGAGGGCGGCGATGGATGCCGTGATCGGT
>DSAI01000192.1 GCA_011372845.1 Actinomycetota bacterium | reverse complement strand
TCGGCGACGAGATCGAGTCGATCGCCGAGGTGGACCACGTGACCGGCGAGGTGGTGAATCGCTTCGGCGCAACGCCGGTGTGGCCGGCCACCCACTACGTCACGCCCAAGGACAAGCTCACCGACGCGGTGGCGTCGATCAAGGCGGAGCTGCACGAGCGGCTGGTGCGACTCAACGCCGAGGGGAAGCTGCTCGAGGCGCAGCGTCTGGAGATGCGCACCTCATACGACCTCGAGATGCTCGAGGAGATGGGGTACTGCAACGGGATCGAGAACTACTCGCGCCATCTCGACGGGCGCAAGCCCGGCGAGCCTCCGCACACGCTCATCGATTACTTCGGCGACGACTTCTTGTGCATCATCGACGAGAGCCACGTGACCGTGCCGCAGCTTCACGGGATGTACGAGGGCGATCGTTCGCGCAAGCTCACGCTCGTCGAGCACGGGTTCCGCCTGCCGAGCGCGCTCGACAACCGTCCGCTGAAGTTCGACGAGTTCAGGGCACGGATACCGCAGACCGTGTTCGTCTCGGCCACGCCCGGCGACTATGAGACGCGCACCTCGCAACGCGTGGTGGAGCAGATCATCCGCCCCACGGGCCTGGTAGACCCCGCGATCGAGGTGCGGCCCACACACGGGCAGATCGACGATCTCATGGCCGAGGTGCGTGAGCGCGCCGAGCGCAACGAACGTACGCTGGTCACTACCCTCACCAAGAAGATGGCCGAGGATCTGGCGGACTACCTCTTCGAGCACGGCATCAAGGTACGGTACATGCACAGCGACATCGGCACGCTCGAGCGCGTGGAGATCCTCCGCGACCTGCGTGCGGGTGTGATCGATTGCCTCGTGGGCATCAACCTGCTCCGCGAGGGGCTCGACCTGCCCGAAGTCTCGCTCGTGGCGATCCTCGATGCCGACAAGGAAGGCTTCCTGCGCAACCACCGCTCGCTCATCCAGACGATCGGTCGAGCCGCCCGCAACGTGTCGGGCGAGGTGATTCTCTACGCGGACAAGGTCACGGACTCGATGCGTACGGCGATGGACGAGACGGAGCGCCGTCGCGCCATCCAGGTCGCGTTCAACGAGGAGCACGGAATCGAGCCGCAGACGATCCGGAAGGCGATCCACGACATCGCGCAGTACGTGCGCGAGACGGAGGCCGGCCTCAAGCCGAGCGTGGACGTGGCGGCCGAGCTTGGCGAGCTTCCGCGCGAGGAGCTGGCGCGCATCGTGGCCGCGATGGAGGAGGACATGCACGCCGCCGCCGAGGCGCTCGACTTCGAGACTGCGGCACGCTTGCGCGACCAGGTGGTCAAGCTCAAGACAGACGCCGAGTCGTCGACGGCCGATGAGGTGCTGTCGCGCCTGAAACGGAGCGCTCGCCGGGGGTCGGCTCACGCCACGCGCCGGCGCAAGCGGTAGCTGCACGGCCGCTACGGCTCGTAGTACGCGTCTCTCGGCTGCTCCTCGATGATGGTGATGTAGTCGCCGTCGACCGTGAACCAGTAGTAGCGGTCGAGCAGGCCGTCCGGGTCGCCTGCCATGTAGATCGCATCGTAGAACTCGCCGAAGCCGACCGTCTGTTTCGCCATACCCGGCCCGTAGAAGCCGATCGGAGGTGTGGTCGGGTACGTGTACATCCACACCTTGACGGAGCTCGGCTTCAGGCGGTGCGATGTGATCGCGGCGCCGTCGGGTTTCGCGTACCAGTAGTCGGCGTTGTAGAACTCGGCGTCCCCCTGGCTGGTGAGCCAGTCAAGCGCGGCGTCGTCGGTGAGGAAGACCGCCGTGTCGATGTCCACCCACAACGCCGCCCACGCCCCGCCGCTCTCATCGCGTATACCTTCGATCCGGCCGAAGACGCGCGCGTCGTCCGGCTCAGGGGCGGGCGCAGGCGCCGGTGGCTCGAGTTCGGGCTCGGCGGCGGGCGGCGTCTCGGGCTCCACTGTCTCGGTCGCCGGCTCCTCGGTGGACGTGGCCTCGGCGGTCCCGGTGGTCTCGGCGGCGTCTGTTGTGGTATCGGTGGCCGCTTCAGGGCCGTCGCCAAGCCCCAGCCCGAGCGCGAAGGCTCCGGCGACGACTGCCAGGCCGAGCACCACGCCTCCCGTGATCGCCAGAGCCCGCTGCGTGCGAGAGAGCTCGCTCCACTTCATCGGAGCCTCCTACGGCAGGTACTGCTGCTCGATGGTCGTGATGGTCGCCTCTGAGACGGTGATCCAGTAGAAGCTCGACCTGAACGCGTCGGCGTTGGGGCCCGTGATGCGATCCACCCACTCGTCCAATGTGAGCGTGTGTCCAGCCGGATCCGAGGTCCCATCATCGTTGACGACCGTCAAGACGCTGATGCCCTCCTGCACCGGGAACTCCCGGAGCGCGGGGTTGTCGTTGACGATGTAGTAATCGTTGGGAGGGGGGGATTCGTCGCCATGGGCGGTTGCCGCATCGGCCGCTTCCTTACCGGTGAGGAACTGGATGTAGTCCACCTCAAGGCGCACTGTCGACCCGCTCGTGTCGACCGCGGTGATGATGGCCGGTACACGCTCGGCAGCAACGGGAACATCAACGAGCTTCTCGTCCTCCTCCGCGGGCTCCTCCTTGGCAGGCGGTTCCACCGGCGCCGTGTCCGTCTCCGGTTCGGCGGGCGCCGCCGGTTCATCCGTCGCGGACTCTTCTTCCGAGGCGGCGATGCGGTCCTCCAGGTCTTCGACCTCTCCCGATCGGGCGAACCACCCCGCCAGCGCTCCAACAGCCAGGGCGAGCACCACGGCCACTACCACCCAGAGGTTCGTCTTCGTGACGGGACCCTTCTTCGTCAAGCGGATCACCTTCTTCAGCGGGGCGATTGTCTAGTATGTCCCCACAACCACGTCGCTCACTCGGTCGCGGAGCGTTAGGATGGTATGCGTCCCATCGCAGGCACGGAGTGCCGCGGTGTGCCGAGGGCCGCAAGGAGGCTGCTGCATGGACGTGATCAGCACGAGTGGGCTCACGAAGTACTACGGCAAGGCGCGAGGTGTCGAGGACCTCACGATGGCCGTCCCGCAGGGCGCGGTCTATGGATTCCTTGGGCCCAACGGCGCGGGCAAGACCACGACCATCAGGTGCCTGCTCGGTATGCTCAAGCCTACGGCGGGATCATCGTCCGTGCTGGGTGAGCGGGTGACCCTCGATGGCGCGGCGCTCAGGCGCCGGATCGGATACGTGGCGGGCGAGGTACGTTTGTACGAGAAGGAGACCGGTCGCTGGCATCTCGATTACGTGGCCGGATTCCGCGGGACCAAAGGCCCGCTCACCGCCGAGTCGCTCGAGCGGTTCGACCTGGACCCGTCGAGGCGGGTCAAGGAGCTGTCGAAGGGCAACAAGCAGAAGCTCGCCCTGATCCTCGGCATGGTGCACGATTCCGAGCTGCTCATACTCGACGAGCCCACGAGCGGTCTCGATCCGCTCAACCAGGAGGCGGTGTACTCGGTCATCGAGGAGCGGGTGGCCGCGGGACGCACGGTGTTCCTCTCAAGCCACGTGTTGTCCGAGGTGGAGCGGGTGTGCGACAAGGTCGGCATCATCCGCTCGGGCCGCCTGGTGGCCGAGGAGGGTGTGAAGTCGCTGCTTGGCAAGCGGCTGCGCGAGGTCGAGGTGACGTTCGCCGACCCCGTGGCGGCCTCGCTGCTGGGGGAGCTGCCGGGCGTGGACAGCGTGGTGGCCGTCTCCGACCAGAGCCTGGCGGCGCGTGCGCGGCGACGCGATCGACGACGTGCTCAAGCAGATCGCAAGCCGGAAGGTCAGCGATATCCGCATCCAGCACGCAAGCCTGGAGGACGTGTTCCTGGAGTTCTACCGCGGTGATGATGCAACGCATGCCAACAGCGAGGGAGGGGAGGCCCGATGAGCTGGACGCTGCTGCGAGGCACGCTTCACCAGAACCGCGTGTCCATATTCTGGTTCTCGTTCGGCCTCGTCCTGTACTCCTGGATGATGACCTGGTTCTATCCCGAGATCGGCGGTAACCAGTACGTCGAGCTCGTGGAGACGATGCCGGCCGAGCTGATGGCGATTTTCGGCGGCACGGAGGTGTCCTTCGCGTCGCTCGGGGGGTACTTCCAGACGGAGTACCTGGGACTGATGTGGATGGTGATCGTGGCGTCGGCGCTGATCATCTACTCGGCCAAGGCGTTCGCCGGTGAGATCGCCGAGGGCACGATGGAGTTCGTGCTGTCGCAGCCTGTCTCGCGCGCACGCCTGGCCATCACCCGCATCGCAGTGATGGTGGGGTACTCGCTCGCGCTGGCCGCGGGGAGTTTAGTGCCCATCATGGTGTTCGGGTCCAAGTACGATATCGACCTGCCCTTGGACACGTTCTGGACGCTGTTCGCCTTTGGTCTGCTCTTCATGTTGGCCGTGGGCGGCTTCGCGCTCATGTTGTCGGTGATCTTCAGGGGCGCCGGCAAACCCGGTGCGATCTCCGCCGGCGTGCTCGTGGTGTTGTGGATCGCCGATCTCGTATCGAACTTCTCGGAGGCCGCCGAGCTCTTCGACCCGATCAACATCGTGAGCTACTGGCAACCGAGCAAGATCATCAACGGCGACCCGGTGGATGCGGCGGCATGGTGGCTGTACGGCGGCGTGGCGCTGGTATCCGCCGTAGCGGCCGTGGTCGTGTTCCGGCGCAGGGACGCTGCGTGAGGCGCTTGGTGTGCCAGACCTGACGACACGCTCGTTCGATCTCACACGGCTGCTGCCGGGGCCGCGGTACTGCGCCGGGTGCGCCGGGCGGGTGTGCCGGGGGCTCGATGACGTGCCCGACGTTCTCGAAACGCGCTGCGACCTCGAGGGCGGCACCCTCACCGTGACGTACGATCCTGAGTCCCTTGAGGAGAGGTCGCTCGAGGAGTTGGCGGAACGCCTGGCGCTGGACGAGGCAGGCGTCGTGGGGCATGCGGTCTACCGCCTCGAAGGGCTCGATTGACCTGACTGCGCGCGGACCGTGGCCGCGTCCGTACGGCAGATTCCCGGCGTCGTATCAGCCGACGTCAACTTCGCGAGCGGGCTGCTTCTCATGGAGTACGACCCCGAAGCGGATCCGCGCGCCGTCGCGGTGGCCGCGGTGGTCGGCGCCGGTCACGGTATCGAGGCGGTCGATTCCGAGGGCGGACCGCCGCTCCCGGCTGTCTCGTGGTGGGTGAAGAACCGGACCGAGATCCGCGTGGGCATCGCGTCGATCGTCCTCGTGCTCGGATGGCTTCTCGGGGGTCTAGCGTCGGAAGTACCCTCGGTGGCTGCGTTCGCGCTGGCGATCATCGTCGGTGGCTCATTGGTGTGGCGACGCGCGGTGACGTCGCTCATGGCGCGTACGCTCGACATGAACGTGCTCATGACGCTTGCGGTGAGTGGCGCCGCCGCGCTGGGCGAGTGGGGCGAAGGGGCCACCGTGATCGTCCTGTTCGCGTTGGGCGGCATGCTGGAGTCGCGGTCGGTGGCGCGCACCAGGCGCTCGATCGGGGAGCTCATGTCGCTCGCGCCCGAGCGCGCGCGTCTGCGGATGGACGAGGGCGAGATCGAGCTCGCGCCTGCCGATGTGCCTGTGGGGGGCACGATCGTGGTGCGCCCTGGCGAGCGTGTGCCGTTGGACGGCGTGGTGGCCGAGGGTATCTCGGCCTTCGACGAGTCGCCCATCACGGGCGAGTCGCTGCCTGCGGACAAGCGTTCCGGCGACACCGTCTACGCGGGCACGCTCAACACCTCCGGCCTGGTGACGATCGTGACCACGGCTCCGGCAGCCGAGACCACGATCGCCCGCATCGTCCACCTGGTGGAAGCGGCCCAGGCGAGCCGGGCGCCCGTGCAGCGGTTCGTGGACAGGTTCAGCCGCGTTTACACCCCGATCGTGATGGTCGCGGCGGCGGCGGTCGCCATCGGCGGGCCGTTCCTCGGGGGACTCAGCCCGGGGTGGGTGGGGATCGAGCGGTGGCGCGAATGGGTCTACCGCGCGCTCACGCTCCTGGTGATCTCGTGTCCGTGCGCGCTGGTGGTCTCCACGCCCGTGGCCATCGTCTCGGCGATCGCACGGGCCACCAAGGACGGCGTGCTGGTGAAGGGGGGCGCCTTTCTCGAACGCGCCGCTCACGTCGGAGTGGTGGCGTTCGACGAGACGGGCACCCTTACCGAGGGGCGCCCGGTGGTGATCGAGACGATCGCGCTGGGCCAGGAACCGGTCGAACGGGTGGCATCCCTGGCGGCCGCCGTGGAGGCGCACTCCAATCATCCGCTGGCGGCTGCCGTGACGGCCGCCGCGGCGCCTGCTTCGGAAGCGGTGAGCGGGGTCGTCGAAACGCCCGGGCAGGGCGTGTCCGCGCAGGTGGACGGTGTGCGTGTCTCGGTCGGCAGCGCCGCGTATGCCGGGGAGCTCGGCGTGATGTCGGGCGAGACGGATACGGCGGTACAGGCGCTGGAGGAGCGCGGTCTCACCGTGCTCGTCGTAGCGATCGGTGACGGCTCCGACATGCGTGCGATCGGCTTGGTTGGCGTTGCCGATGCGGTGCGCCCCGACGCATCGCGGGCGGTCACCGACCTCCGTCTGGGCGGGGTGGCGCACGTGGTCATGCTCACGGGCGACAACCCCGCCGCGGCAGCTCGCGTAGCGGAGATGACGGGCATCTCCGAGTACCGCGCACGTCTTCTTCCCGAAGGGAAGACCGATGCCGTGGGCGAGCTGCGTGAGGCGTACGGACCGGTCGCAGTGGTGGGCGACGGCATCAACGACGCCCCTGCCCTCGCGAGCGCCGACATCGGTATCGCGATGGGAGCTGCGGCGAGCCAGACCGCGCTGGAGACCGCCGACGTCGCGCTTCTGGGAGACGACCTGTCGGCCCTCCCACGGTTCATCGGCCTCGGGCGCAGGACGATGCGCATCGTGAGGCAGAACATCGTCCTGTCGCTCGCCGTCAAGGCGGTGTTCCTCGCGCTCGCGATGACGGGTCACGCCACCCTGTGGATAGCGGTTTTCGCCGACACCGGCATCGCGCTCGTGGTGATCGCGAACGGCCTGCGTCTCCTGGGCGGAGCGGCGGCCGCCCGCGGCGAGTAGAGCAACCGGGCGATCCCGGGAGGCGGGTTGCATTACCTTGTAATGCGAGGTACTATTCATTACACAGTATACAGGTCGACGGGGGGCGTGACATGACAGACGACGTGATGCGGTTCTTCGCAACGTGGCTCTTCACGCATGAGGCCGCGGATGAGGAGATCAAGGCCGCGATCCGGCGGGGTATTGCCGAAGGGCCCGAGGGCATGACGGGTGGACCGGATGCGTTCGTGGACGGCCTCGCGGCGATGGTCGAGGAGGAGAAGGAGAAGCTCAAGCTCGACCTCGAGGCGCGCGCCCGTGGTGAGCAGGCCTCGGAGGAGAAGGAATCAGATCCGGCACTGGACGAGATCCGCTTCGAGGTCGCCGAGCTGCGCGGCCGACTCGATACCATGGAGTCGCTGCTGGAGACCATCCTCCGCAAGCTCGGCGAGTAGGGGTGCGCCATGCCATCCCGTAACGCTGTCATCGTGGGGGTCACGCTGGGCCAGCTGGTACGGCAGCTGCCCTCTGCGCGCTTCGGTCTGGCGCCGGGCCGCGTGAGGCGCGCGGCCTGGGCCCGCGCGTTGCGTCTGTCGTTCGAGCGTCTCGGCCCGGCGTTTGTGAAACTCGGCCAACTCATCTCCGTGAGGCCCGACGAGTTCTCGGCGGAGCTGGTTGCCGAGATGCAGAGCATGCAGGACGCTGTTCCACCCATACCCGCGAGTGCCATCCGCTCGGTCATCAGGCACGAGTTCGCCGCGGAGCCCGAGGAGTTGTTCGCGTCCTTCGACGACACCCCGCTCGCCGCCGCATCGATCGCCCAGGTACATCGGGCGACACTCGCCGCACCCTGCCGACCTGTGTGGGGCGCTGTGCTTCCGGCGGGTGCCGAGGTCGTGGTGAAGGTCGTGCGCCCGGGGGCGGCCGAGTCCATCAGGGGCGATGTGGCCATCGTGCGCCGGCTGGCTACCCGCCTCGCGGGAACCCGGTTCGCGCGCCGGTTCGACCCTGTGGCGCTCGTTGACGAGTTCGCCGAGACGGTGGACCGGGAGCTCGACCTGCG
>DSAI01000170.1 GCA_011372845.1 Actinomycetota bacterium | reverse complement strand
GACACGGAGACGAAGTCCTGCGCTGGGCGGCGGCGATACTGCTCATCGTCGGCTTTGGCGTGAAGGCCGGCATGGTGCCCGTACACGTGTGGCTCCCCGACGCGCACCCCGTGGCGCCCGCGCCAGCAAGCGCGCTGCTCTCCGGCGTGATGATCAAAGCCGGGGCGTACGGCATCTTCCGTGTGGTGACGGCGCTCTTCCGCCCCGAGGTGGCCGAGCACGTGGAGGAGAGCCTGTGGCACTTCTCCGAGCAGCTCGGGCTCGTGGTTCTCTGGATCGGCATCGCCACGATGTTCATCGGCGTCTTCCTTGCGCTTCAGCAATCCAATGCCAAGCGGATGCTCGCTTACCACAGCGTGAGCCAGATGGGGTTCATCCTCGCAGGGATCGGCGCAGCGGGATACCTCGGAGCACACGGAGCGATGGGCGTGGCGGGCGGTCTCTACCACGTGGTGAACCACGCGCTGTTCAAGGCCTGCCTCTTCCTCGGCGTGGGCGCGGTGTACTTCCGTACGCACTCGCTCGACCTGTATCACACGGGCGGCCTGTGGAAGAAGATGCCGGTCACGTTCGTGTTCATGTGCATCGCGGCGGCGGGCATCACCGGCGTGCCGCTCTTCAACGGGTTCGTGAGCAAGTGCCTCATCCACCACGCGATCGTGGAGGCCTGGGAGCACCATGAGCTCGTCTCGCTCGGTATCGCCGAGAAGATCTACATCGTCACCTGCGGCGGCACCGCGTGTTCGTTCATCAAGCTCATCGGGCTGATGTTCCTCGGCAAACCGAAGATGGAGTACGGCCCCGAGGTGACAGACGCCCCGCCGAGGATGCTCGTCGCGATGGGAGCGCTGGCAGCGGCTATCGTGGCGTTGGGGTGGTTCCCTCAGGTCCTCATCAAGGGCGTGTTCCAGCCCGGACTACACACATGGGGCCTGCATAGCGACATCCTCGACCACTATCTTGAGCACTCGTTCCTCTCCGGGCCAGATCTCATGAGCGTGGTCACCGCCTTCGCGCTCGGATTCGCGTTCTTCTTCGTGGGCATGAGGTTCCACCTCTTCCATCTGCACGCGCCTCAGTGCTTCAGCATCGACTGGTGGTATCGGCAGGCGGCAGGCCGACTCGTGGCGGCATGCGGGCTCGTCGACCGGTCGTACGAGGCCGGCAGGCGATGGACGTCGGGGGTGTTGCGACGTACGCATCACTCGTACGGCGCGCTCGTGACATGGATTGCGCGGCGGCGGCGGCTCGTGGTCTCAACGCTGCTCACCGGTGCGCCAGGCACGCGAGACCAGCGGCTGATTCAGGATGCGTACGTGATACTCGAGCGCGAAAGGCAGGACACGGTACGAATCGCGGTGATGCGCGCCACGACGCATCTCCGTTCTACAAGCGATCCCGGCACACCGCCCGATCAGGAGACGATCGATGCTGTTCGCGATATCGCGGGCTACATGGCGGAGCGCCTCATGCATGAGCGCATGGGCGTTCTCACCGATATGATGCGGACCGGAGGCCTCGAGGGTGCCGTGCTCATGCTCATGGCATCCGGCGATGAGATCGCGCGAGCGCGCTCGTTCATAGCCACGACGGCCCTGGACCTCGCCCCGCAACGGATGCGCGGCGACTCGGTCACCCGCGAGATCGGGGCGGCGGTGAACACCGCTCTGAGCAGCGAGCGGTTCGACCTCATGGTGGCGCCGAGGACCTCTGCGGCACGGGTCGCGCTCGGGCGGACGGCGGGGGTCCTGGACATGGCACGGCACACGTTGCCGAGCGGCGACCGCCTCGCAAGCGCCGACGCCACCGGCCTCACCCGCCTCGAACGGTTTGCGGCTTGGAGCGTCGAGATGCTCCGGCTCGCCGTGGAGGCGCTCACCCGCGAGCGCTCCCAGTGGCTGCCCGAAAGCAGATTCGAGGAGACGACGATCCTGCGGACCCGCCTTGGCATCCAGCGATACGCACGCGACATCGGCCTGAACGTCGCGATTCTGTTCGTGGTGCTGCTCATGTTCGTGGCTGCGCTGGCGTCCTGGTCCTGAGGGGTCCGCGCGACACCACGGCACACATCCGGGATTCCTGGGATACTTGACCTGTTCCGATCCAGGGGGCGGAGGATGCCACGTGCGAGTTCTGCGTGCAGCACCGCGACGGCAAGACGTGGTATCTCGAGGCGCAGAACTACGCCGCGGACCTCACCCACGACCTCGAGCGCCGCGAGTTCGTCGTGGACTTCGTCACCGGGTTCGACCGCCGGATGCGCCGCAACATACCGCTGCTCAAAGCAGTGAAGGCTGCACCTGCGCCGCTTCGACATGCGTTCGACGCCTACGCGCGCCCACGCCAGATGAGGGAGCACTGGGGACAGCCCGTGCCGATCGAGGAGTGCGAGCGCATCTTCGACATCGCCACGTCCATCACCCAACTGCCCTGTGTCTGCCGCCACTTCGCCGGCACGCCCGAGCGGGGCTACTGCCTGGCGGTGACCGTGACCCCTCACGACGACCTGTTCGCCGAGGCGTTCCGTGACTACGACAGCGGCCCCGACACCGCAGCCTTCCAGCGGCTCTCGCGTGATCAAGCCCTGGCAGTCCTCCGGAGAGCCAAGCAGGAAGGCCTCATGCACTCGGTCTGGACGTTCAAGAGCCCGTTGATCGCCGCGATCTGCAACTGCAGCAGGGCGAGCGGGTGTATGGCCATGAAGACCACGCTCGATCTTGGTTTCCAAACGATGTGGAAGGGCGAGTACCTGGCGATCGTCGACGAGACCGCCTGCGCAGGCTGTGGCGCCTGCGTGGAGCGGTGTCCGTTCGATGCCCTCGCGCTCGATGATCGCGCTGTTGCGGTGGTCGATGGTGACGCATGCTTCGGTTGCGGCATCTGTCGCTCATCGTGTGGAGCTGACGCGATCTCGCTGGAGTCGCACCCAGGAGAAGCGGTCACCTGACACGCTGCGACCCCGTGCCCGATCAGGCGTTCGCATCCGCCTCGGGATCGGCGACCTTGCCGGGTGACGTGACCGAGATGGGGAGCATGAGGGTGAAGACCGAGCCCTCCCCTACGACGCTTTGCACGTCTATGGCGCCTCTCAGAACCGAGGCTATACGGCTGCTCGCAGGGAGACCGATACCTGCTGCGGGCTCATGGACCTCCGGACCCTGGAACACCGTCTCGATCTGCTGTGGGGGCAGTCCCGGACCCGTATCGGCCACAGCCACGGAGCAGTGGTCCTCGCCGACCCGCCGCACGGTGACCGTCACACCGCCCGTCCGGGTGTATCTGATGGCGTTGGAAAGCAGGTTCAACAGCACCTGTTGCACCATGAAGCGGTCGGTCTCGATCTCAAGCGGCCTGTCCTCGGCCACGAGATCCAGTGTCAGGCCCTTCTCCTCGGCGAAGGACACCAGGCCGAACACGATCGACTCGACCAGGTCGACCAGGTCGAACGGCTCCACTTCGAAGCGCGTGTCTCCATCGGTGGATCTCCGTGACTCCAGAAGGCTTGCCGAGAAGCCCGACAACTGACGGCCGGCCTCCCTTATCATCTCCACCTGCCTGCGCTGCTCATCTGAGAGCGGGCCGGCCATGCCGCCGAGGAGGAGATCCGAGAACCCCGTGATGGTCTGCAGGGATGTGCGCATCTCCCGCGCCAGGCTCGCGAACACCATGTCACGCGCAACAGAGGCCTGCTGCAACTCGGCGTTGGTCCTCAGGAGGTCCTCGGTACGCCGGCCCACGACTATCTCGAGGTTCCGCTTGGCGCGCTCAAGTTCCGACTCCATGCGCTTGCGCTCAGTGATGTCGTGGATCATCGAGTAGAGGATGGATCGGCCACCCGCCCGCAACGGACCTATGTTCACATCCACGTCGCGCACCCTGCCGCCAGAGAGCAGGTGCTTGCTCGCGAAGTGGACGCGCTGACCGGTGGCAGCACGCTCGATCTCCGTCCGCACCATCTCCGCCGATAGCGCATCCGTTTGAAGGACGCTCATCGCCATAAGGTCGTCGCGCGCATATCCGTAGAACTCACACGCCGCCGGGTTGGCGTCGATGATCTGCGTGGTGTCGGGGTCGATGAGCACGATCGGCACGGCGCTGCCCTCGAAAACGGCGCTGTAGCGCTGCTCGATTTCCCGGAGATTCCGCTGTGCAAGACGCGCGACCAGCATCCTGGATGCCGCCACCGCCGTGACCGCGAATGCCGCGGAGACCCCGGCCACGTCCTCCAGGGGCTGCCTCCAGAGTCCGGCGAGTATACCGATCTGCTCACCGGCGGGATCGAGAAGCACGGTTCCTGCATACGCCACGCAGGCGTTCTCCTCGAAGAACGGCTCATCGGGGTACGCATCCCTGAGTCCCTCGGGCACGCAGAGGAACCGCCTCCCTGTGAACGACTCCGAGGGCGTGTTCCGCGCATCGAACGGGCCGAGCGGGACAGGCGGCCCCGAGCTGCTCCACGATGCGAGAACCTCGGCCTCGGCGCCGAACCCGGGCTCGAGCTCGATCACGTAGGTGTGTGCGGCAGACGTGAGCCGCCCGAGCCGCTCGACGAGCGATTCGAGCGCGCCCTCGGCAGAATCGACATCGACGACCGCGAGCTCCCGCACGCGTGTGCCTAACGCATCGAGGGCGAGCACCATGGCGCCCGCCAGCGCGCCCTGGGCCCCTCGAAGCGGAGCGACCATGAAGGTGATATCGACGACCTGTCCGTCGGCGACACGCATCCTGGTGCGCACATCGAAGAACGGAGCGGCCTCGTCGGCCCGGGCGCTGATGATCGTCCACAGGTCGGTGCCGTCGTGAAGGTACATCCTATCGATGCCTTGCGGCCCCGGCGTGAGGAACGCGGCGGCGGCCGCGTTGTGGACCGCGACGGTACCGTCATTCAGGAGCATCACCGCCGGCAGCGCCATCGATCGGAGCAGCGCCCGCAACGCCCCCCGGGTGACATGGGGGCCGCTGGATGCCGACTCGCCGGAGTCGATGTGTCGCGTGCCTTCGTGCATCAGGTCTCCTCCCTCACACCGCTATCGATTCATGACGATAGCACGCGGCGGACCCGGGTGTTCGTGATGGCCACTCCGGCGATGGCCACGCCACCACCCGCCAACGCAAGGACCCCCGGCACCTCGCCGATCCACAGGAACGCGATTATGATCGCTGAGACGGGAGAGAGATAGAGGAACGTGGCGAGCGCCGATGCGGGCATGCGCGCAAGCGCGTACGACCACGTGAGATACGCCAGCGCCGCTGGGAAGACGCCGAGATACACAACCGCCGCCGTGGCGCCGGGCGATGCGTGCGCCATCTGGCTCACCAGGCCCGGCACCCAGAACAGCATCGGCACGGTCCCGGCCCAGATCACGTACGTGGTGAACTCGAGCGGCCGATACCGGCGGAGTATCGGTTTGGAGATGATCGAGTAGGCTGCGGTGGAGAGCGCGGATATCAGCACGAGGAGCGCACCGGCCTCGATCCTCAGCCCGTCACCACCTTCACCGAACGCGATGAGGGCCACCCCGGCGAAAGCGACGCCGATGCCAGCCCACCCCCAGGTGCTCAGACGCTCGCCGAGGAATACAGAGGCGAGAGCCGCCGTGAAGACCGGACCCGATGCGATGATGAGGCTCGCCGCACCCGCGCTCACCGTCTGCTCACCGAAGTTCAACGCGACGTGGTACGTGGTGATCCCCAGCAGTCCGGCGAGCGCGATCCGGCCCACGTCACGCCTCCCCGGCAGCCGCATCCGCGTGGCGATCGCGTAGATTCCCAGCACCGCCGATGCGGTGCCGAAGCGCAGCAGCGCCACCTCACCCGGTCCGTAGTCGGTGAGACCCACCTTGATCGCCGCGAACGCCGACGACCAGAGCAGGATCGTGACCCCTATCGCGACCGCCGTCTTCGCATCGAGCGCGCGTCTCATTCGAACCGCAACATCTTCGCCCCGAGGCCGAGGGTGACCGCCGCGAACGCCAACAGGACCAACGAGGGCGTCACCGCCGCCTGGAGGCCCTGGTTCCGCACCACCACGTCGGTGAGCCCCATCACGGCCCATCCCGTGGGGGTGAACTTCGCGATTGTCTGCATCGTGGGTGACACGACCTCGATCGGCCACAGACAGCCGCCGAGCATCACCAGTCCTGTGGAGATGAGCGGACTGGCCCCGCTCATCTGATCGCGCGTACGTACGAGCGCCGAGACCATCACCGCCAGGCCGGTCCCTGCAAGGATGTACGATCCAAGCAGCAACGCCACACCTGTGGGGTCGCGCCCCCAGGGGACGCCGAACGCCAGGGCGCCCACGGTGACGAGCACCAGCGCCTGGACCGTGGCGGCGAGGACCGTCCCGGCCACCTTGCCGGTGAGCACGGTGGCGCGCCCGATGGGCGCCACCAGAAGCCGTTGCAGCGTTCCCTGCTCACGCTCCTCGAGGATGCCGCCTGCGCTACCGAATGTCATGAACAGGATGAACCACACCGTGAGCCCGATAGAGCTCTGCGCCGAGCCCTCGGCAAGCACCGAGTCGCCGCGCACCTCGGAGGCGACGACCATCTTCCCCTCGGTGTAGACGGGTGGCTCTGGCTCCCACTCGGCGTCGACCCGGCGGTACCAATCATCGAAACCCGACCCGGTCTCCGACGACGCGGCGGCGGCGATGCTTGCGATCGCCGCGCTCCCGGACATTCGCGTTGCGATGCCCTGGACGACGGACTGCACAGCGAAGGCGCTCTCGGAGGCCGGATGGCGCAGCACGTAGATCGCAGCCTCCCCGCCCGCGAGGTCGTCTCCGAAGCCTGTGGGCACGATCACCGCGACCGACCCGTCGCCTGAGGCGATCGTCTCCTCGGCTTCGGATCGCGTCATCTCCTCCACCGCGAACGACTCCTCGGCGTCGATGAGCGCACCCACGCGAGCCGAGTACGCACTGGCATCCTCGTCGACGAAGAACACGCGCACCGCACTGCCGGCCCCCGCCCCGAACACCGAGCCGAACAGCATGGTGAGGACGAGCGGGAGCACGACCACACCGACCACCTCGGCGGGGTTCCTCAGGAGCTGAATCGTGTTCAGCCACGCGAGGGCGAGTATCTTGCGCATCATTCGTACCTCAGCCGCCATATGCCGAACGCGAGGAATCCGACACCCAGAGCGAGCACACCCGCGACCCCGGGTAACACCTCTGACAACGAAGCGCCCTGCATCAGGTCGATGAAGCCGTTCAGGCTCCAGTAGATGGGAGAGACCACCTGCACCGGCAGCAACCACGACGGAAGCTGTTCCGAGGGGATCATCGAGCCACCGGTGGCGGAGAAGAGCATGATCGCGGCAGGGCCGATGCCTCCGATCGCGCGCTCCGTCTTCCCGAGGGCGGCGAGCATCATCGCAAGCCCGGCGGCCGCGAAGGCCTCGGCCAGACCTACGAGCAGCGTACCGGCGAGGTTCTCGCCCCAGTCCACGCCGAACACCAGGCTGGTGCCGAGGAGGAGGATCACGAACTGACCCACCGCCACCAGGAACACCCCTGCCGCCTTGCCCCCCACGATCGCCGGCTTGCCCGCCGGAGCGGACAGCATCCTGGCCAGCGTCTGCTCCCGCCGCTCCTTCACGAAGGAAAAGGCGCCGAACACGCTGCCGAACAGCAGGAACATGGCGGTCATGCCCGCCGAGTAGTACGAGATCATCGAGATGGCCTCTTCGACATCGGCCTCGGCATCGCGCACCGTGACCGCATCGAGCGTGATGCCGCCTGTGGAGGCCCTTGCGGCGCTCCGGGCATCGCCGGCAGCGTCCGGGCAGCGATGATCTCCGCCGAAGCCTGCGCCACGCCTGCGCGAACGACGCCGGCCCAGATGCCAGCCGCCATCTCCGACCCCGGGTCCTGCAACACCTCAAGAGCCACCGGCTCTCCGGCCGTTATCCTCTCGGAGAGGTCCGCCGGGATGATGAGCGCAGCCGTGAGGTCGCCCCTCTCCACGTCGGCACGCACCTCGTCCGCATCATCGCGCACTGCGATGTTGAAGAGCTCGTTCACCTCCGGCGATGACGTGAGCCCCTCGACGAAGTGCTCGCCTGTACCGCCGGTGTCGTTGTTCACGATCGCCACGTCCACGTCGAGAGAGTCGCCCTGACCGATGCCGCCTAGCGCAGAGCCGAGGATGAAGATGAGCGCGAACGGCATCGCAAGCATCACGAGAAGCGCTCCCCTGTCGCGCACGATGAGCTTCATGTCCTTGCCGGCGATGGTGAGGAGCCGGTCCATATCAGTCTCGCAGGCTCTTGCCGGTGAGGTGCAGGAACGCGCTCTCGAGGTTGGGCTCGGTGACCGAGACCGACGTGACGTGCG
>DSAI01000168.1 GCA_011372845.1 Actinomycetota bacterium | reverse complement strand
TGCGATGGGTGTCCCTCTGCTCGACCTCAAGGCCCAGTACCGCGAGCTGCAAACCGAGCTCGATGCCGCCATCGGCGATGTGATGGCCAATGCGGCGTTCATCGGCGGCCCCAAGGTCAAGGGGTTCGAGGAGGCTGTCGCCGGGTACTGCGGCACGTCGCACGCGGTTGCATGCGGCAACGGTACCGACGCCCTGTTCCTGATCATGGCGGCGATGGGCATCGGCAAGGGCGACGAGGTCATCACCACGCCCTTCACCTTCTGGGCCACCGTGGAGTGCATCCATCACGTGGGCGCCACGCCCGTGTTCGTGGACATCGAGCCCGGCACCTACAACATGGACGTCTCGCAGGTGGAGGCGGCCATCACCCCGCGCACCAAGGCCATCCTTCCCGTGCACATCTTCGGGCAGTGCGTGGACATGGATCCGTTGGTGGAGATCGCCGAGCGTCACGGTGTCGCCGTGATCGAGGACGCCTGCCAGGCGATCGGGGCCACCTACAAGGGCAGGCGCGCCGGGTCGCTCGCGCACGCAGCCGCGTTCTCGTTCTTCCCCAGCAAGAACCTCGGGGCGGCCGGCGACGGCGGGATGATAACCACCGACGATGCCGATCTGGCTGCGCGTGCCCGCAAGCTCGCGAGCCACGGCACCAGCAAGAAGTACTTCCACGACGCCTTCGGCACCAACTCGCGCCTCGACGCGCTGCAGGCGGCGATCCTGCTCGTGAAGCTGCCGCATCTCGACCGCTGGAACGGCGAGCGTCGCGCGGCAGCAGCGGTCTACAGCGAGCTTCTTGCCGGCGTGGACGGCTTGGACCTTCCGGTCGCGCGTGACTTCGGCGATGCCGTCTATCACCTCTACATCGTGAAGACGGAGAGTGTGGAGGCTGCCGAGACGGTCATGGGCGCACTGAAGGAAGCCGGTATCGGCACCGCGCTCTACTACCCGCTGGCACTCCACGAGCAGGAGGCGTTCGACCACGTGGACGGCTTCGTGCGTCCGGCGCTTCCGGTGGCCGAGTCGTGTGATTCGCGCACGTTCGCACTGCCGTGTTTCCCGGGCATCACACGGGAACAGCAGGAAGAGGTCGCGGCGGTCGTGAGGAGGGCGCTGGGCGGCGCCTGACGGTTGCGTCGTCGGGTCGCTCCGGCGTCCTGGATCGCAGGTGCGTGAGGGGCGAGTGCTATCATGCGTGCTACCCCATGCGCATGGAGACGGTCAGCGGACACGCTCGACGTCCGTTCGGCCGCCGGTGAACGATACGGGCACCCGGGCCGTCTATACGCACGGTATCCGGGAGACTGCTCGGGATGCCACGAGGGCAGCCGTGCTGTCGCCATCGTTGCGACGATGCCCGGGCAGCGATATGCAGACTGAACTACAGGGAGTCGCACCGAGTGGGAAAGCACTCACGGAAACGAGGCCGCGTCTATACGCGTAGCCGGCTCGACACGCCCAAGCCCGGCACATCACGCCGGGTGGGCGAGGCTGTCGAGGCGGCGCCGCGTATGCGTGTGCACCACGAGCGGCGCAACCGCGCGATCAAGCGTGCGCTCGCCAGTCTCGCGCTGCTTGTGCTGGTGCTGGTGGGATGTGGCGCCGCCTACGTCTACTCCCAGTTCGCGGCCGCCAGCCGCATCATGGAGGAGAACGCGCTCCAGTCGGCCGACATGGGCGAGTCGCTCACCGAGCGCGAGCCCAAGAAGCCGTACACGATCCTCCTCCTGGGCACCGACTTCCGCGATGGCGAAGAGGCAGCGCGGGCTGACACCATCATCCTAGCCCGCGTGGATCCGGAACAGGGGAGGGTGTGGATGCTCTCCATCCCCCGCGACACCCGCGTGGAGATCCCTGGATACGGCGTGGACAAGATCAACGCCGCGCATTTCTACGGCGGCCCCAAGCTCATGGCCGAGACGGTGACAGCCCTCACGGGTGTGCCAATCAACCACTACGCGGAGATCGACTTCCGGGGCTTTGCCGCGATGGTGGATGCCCTCGGCGGGGTGTGGGTCGACGTGGATGTGGAGATCGACGACTGGAAAGCCGCCAGCGGCCTCCCGCTCGCCGACCGGGAACCGCATATAGAACCCGGGTACCAGCGGCTCAACGGCCCGCAGGCCCTCACGTACGTGCGCAGCCGCGACTTCCCCGACGCTGACTTCACACGCATGAGGCACCAGCAGACCTTCTTCAAGGCGTTGGCCGATCAGGCCACCCAGATCGACAGCGTGTTCAAGATCCCGTCGATGATGAAAGACGTGGCGGGATACCTTACCACCGACATGACCGTCGCCCGGCTCGTGGAGTCGGCCATCGACCTTGCGGACATTGGCGGTGAGAACGTCGAGACGGCAACGCTCGAGGGCGAGTGGCGTTCTCCCTACGTGTGGCTGGACGAGGAGAAGAAGGAGCAGCTCGTCAGCGGCATGCTCGAGGGCCGCCGCTTCGATGAGTCGGCAGTGGAAGAGCCCGAGGAGATCGATCGGGCAACCATCAGTGTCACGGTCCGCAACGGCGCCGGCATCGAGGGCAGCGCCGGTACCACGAGCGACATCCTGGCCGCGCTCGGCTACACGATCACCGAGGTGGGCAACGCCAATCAGTTCGTGTACGAGGAGACGTTGGTGGTCTACTCCACCGACCATGCGGCGGCGGTACAGGTTGCCAACGACCTGCCCAAGGCGAAGGTCGTGGAGAGCCGCGGCATGTACGCGTTCTCCACGGACATCCTGGTGGTGGTCGGCGACGACTACGCCACCTGGGATACCGCTATGGCAACGCCGCAGTAGCGCGCCTACCGGCCTGCTGCGTCTTCTAGAACGCGCAGCAGCGTGTCTGCCTGCTCGTCACGGCTGAACTCGCGCTCGGCCAGCATCCGCGCGTTGCGCCCCATCCGCGCGCGCCGCTCCGGGTCGTCGGCGAGAGCGATGATCGCCTCGGCAAGCGCGGCCCCATCGGCCGCCTTTACCGCGAGCCCCGCCTCGTTGTCGAGAACGAGCGACCGTGTCCAGCCGGGCTGGTTCACGATCACCGGGCGTCCCGAAGCGAGCGCGTCGAAGAACTTGTTCGGCGAGTTGGTGGCCAGGATCGGCACGTCGGCGAAGAGGGTGAGCAGTATGTCCGCCGTCCGCGTGATGGCGGGGACCTCCTGCTTGGGCATCGAGCCTACGAGAAGCACGTTGGCGCGGTCGGCGGTACGCTCGCGGAGCGTAGGCAGGCTCTTGCCATCTCCGGCGATCAGGAAGACGATGTCGCTCCGGCCGCGCTCCTCAAGGATCCGCGCAGCCTCGGGGATCTGGTCGTGGAGGCCGTTGGACGGGCCGATGGCGCCGGTGTAGCCGACCACGAGCCGTCCCGAGACGCCGAACCGATCGACGATCTCCGGATCCTTCTCTCCGGGATGGAAGAGGTCGAGGTCCGAGCAGTTGGGGATCACGTGAACTCGATCCGGATCCACGCCCTCGGCGATCACGCCCTCGGCCATGCCGGGGGAGAGGGCGATCACGTGTTCGGCGTGACGGTACAGGAAGCGCTCCAGGTGCTTTGCGACGCGTGCGATCAGCCCGCGACGCTTGAGCGCGCCCATCTGGATGGCCGCCTCCGGCCAGAGGTCGCGCACCTCGAACACGAACGGTGTTCGGGTGATCCGGGCCGCCACCCAGCCGGGGATCCCTACCGTGAGCGGGGTGGAGGTGGCGAACACCACATCGTGCTTTCCGGCGGTCGCCGCCCGGCGCGTGGCGCCGAAGGTGAACGCCAGGAACGACCACATCCGCCGGGCGTAGCTCATGTAGTTGGAGTAGCCCACGCGCACCGAGCGGATCGAGATGCCGTCGATCGTGCCGTCCACATAGCGCGCCCGCTGGTACTCGTCGGGCAGCCTGGAGGAGCTGGTGATCACCGTGACCTCGTGTCCCTGCTCCACCCATCTGCGGGAGAACTCGTACGAACGGATCAGGCCGAGTGACGAGCCGCGCGTTGCGAAGAACTGATGGATATACAGGATCCGCACTGGTCTAGCCGTTCCTGCCCGTCCTGTGGGCGCCGGGGCGGCCCACGGCCATGTAGGCGAGTCCTGCCGCCTCGACCCGCGACGGATCGAGGCAGTTCCGGCCGTCGAACACCACGGCGGGCGGCGTCATCACGCTGGCGGCGCGCTCCCAGTCGAGCGCGGCGAACTCGCCCCACTCGGTGATCACAACGGCTGCCGAGGCGCCCTCGAGCGCCTCCCACACCGTGGCGCAGCGTGTGGCGCCGGCGATCTCCACCTCCGCGGCGATCGGGTCGTAGACCTTCACCGAGCAGCCCTCTTCTACGAGCAGCGGAACGATATCGATCGCCGGCGACTCTCTCACGTCGTCGGTATCCGGCTTGAACGCCAGGCCGAGTACCGCGATGGTGCGCTCGTGCAGGTCGGGGAGCGCGCGCACCAGTGCGATCACCGGTAGCAGGCGCTGGCGGTTGTTCACCTCGATGACGGACTTGAGGAGGGAGAACTCGTAGCCGTTGATGGTGGCGATGAAGTCGAGTGCGCGGGTGTCCTTGGGAAAGCACGAGCCGCCATAGCCGATGCCGGCTCGCAGGAAGTCGGACCCGATGCGGGTGTCCATCCCGATCCCGTGCGAGACCGCGTCGATGTCGGCGCCGATCGCGTCGCACAGGTTCGCGATCTCGTTGATGAACGAGATCTTGGTGGAGAGGAACGCGTTGGACGCGTACTTGATCGTCTCGGCGCTCGCGATGTCGGTGATCACGCGTGGGGCGTCGACCGCCTCGTAGAGGGCCGAGACCGACTCGGCGGCGTCCGGCGTGTCCGCGCCGATCACGATGCGGTCGGTCCGGTACCAGTCTTCGAGCGCCTTGCCCTCGCGCAGGAACTCGGGGTTCGACACGTAGGCGATATCGACCGGCGCATCGGCGAGTGTGCGTCTGATGAGCGTGTGTCCCGTTCCCGGGGGAACGGTGGACTTCATCACGAGCGTGAACGGGCGGGTGGCCTCGGCGGCGATGGCCGAGGTGACCGAACGCACGAAGCGCAGGTCGGCGGCGCCGTTGTCGGTCTGGGGCGTGCCCACGGCAACGAACACGATGTCGCCGAGCAAATCGGCCCAGCCGTCACCCGGCATGGCGAACGTGATGCGTCCCGACGCGATCGTCTTCGCGAGGAGCTCCTCCAGGCCGGGCTCGAAGATCGGGCTAGTGCCGGCTCGCAGCATCTCGATCTTCGCCTCGTCGATGTCGACGCATGTCACGTTGTGACCCACGTCGGCGAGGCATACGCCCTGGATGAGACCTACGTATCCGGTACCGATGACGGTAACGTCAGCCATTGGTGTTCCCTTCGGCAGCAGTGCGGGACCACACACACGCGCGACGCGTGGGGCGCGCGGTTGCAGGGCGCGGTCCGGGTGGCCTGTGTCCGGGTCGAAGCGTAGCATAGCGGCGCGCGCCGGTGGCCCCGCCCATGGGTGGCGTTACCGGCACGTCAGCACTCCCGGCCGAGTGCGCACGCCGCGGCCGGCCGGCCGGGGATCAGGCTGCCGGTTCGCCGTCGTGCGGTCCGGCGACTTCGGCGTACAAGGCCAGGCAGGCGGCGGCAACGGCGCTCCACGAGTAGCGCGCCGCGACCTCGAGGCCCGCGGCCGACATCCGTTCGAGCCGGCGGGGATCGGCAAGGAGCTCGAGCGCTTTCCGCGCAAGCGCTTCGGGCGACCGGGGAGGCGCCAGCGCTCCCGCGCGGGGATCCACCACCTCCGGCAATCCGCCGGCATCCGTGGCGAGCACCGGTGTGCCGCATGCCAGCGACTCGAGCGCGACCAGGCCGAAGCCCTCGTAGCGGGAGGGGACCACCGTGAGCGTTGCGGCGCTGAACCACAGCGGCATCCGTTCGGGCGGTGTGGCGTCAACCACCGTCACGCCGGAGTCCGGCCCCGGGAGCCGGGCGTCGAGGCCCCACGGGCCCACCATCACAAGCATGGCGCCGGGGCGCTCCCGGCGGATCGTCTCGAAGGCTTCGAGCAGGTCACCCGCGCCCTTGTGTTCCGTGATGCGGCCGGCGTAGAGGAGCACGGGCCCCGCGTGATGCCCGAGTCCCACCGCCGCTCGTGCCTCGGCGACGTCGCTCGGACGGAACAGTCCGTGGTCAACGGCGTTCGGTATCACCCGTGCACGACGTATGCGGGGCTGCAGACTCCGGGCCTCGTCGAGCAGCGCCTGTGATGGAGCGGTCACCGCAGCAGCGGCGGCGAGATGCTCGGGGAGGAGCACGCGCATCGCCGGGTGCTCGCCGGTCTCCAGGCCGCCCAGGCCGTGCACCACGGTCACGACCGGGGTCGTTGCGCCGGCGAGCCGCAGGTAGAGCGGCCTGAAGTCGGCCTGCTGCGCGTGCACCACGTCCGGCCGCTCCGCATCGAGCGCCCGGCGGATCAGCAGCGCGCGCGAGAACGTGCGCCTGAGCGGCAGTCCGAGCCGGCGTCTCTCGGCCGAGGTGGCGGAGCGCCACAGCACGTCCGCGGCTGTGAGCGGATGGGCCGCCGCCGTACGCGTCAGCCACGCCGCCGAAGCGCCGCGTACGCCGTACGTACCGGGTCCGGACTCCCCGGCGTACTCGCTGTCCGAGAGGACCGCCACTCGCGCGCCCGCGGCACGCAGCGCCCCGGCAAGCGCAGCGGTGTGCACCGCCACGCCGCCCACCGACGCGGACCTGTCCTGCCGCACGGTGGGGCCGAGGATGGCTACGGCGAGGCTCATCGTGTGCGTCCTGCCAGCCGGCGCCACACGCGGACGGCGAGATCGCGCACGTGGGCCCGTTCGTCGGCCCGCACGGCGCCCGTCACCAGGATGCCGGCGATGTAGACGACCGCGCCAAGCGCCACCTCGGCCAACAGTACGCCGACGTTCCCCGGCACGCGTCCGAGCGTGAGGGCGATCGCCGCCCACATCGCACCGCATACGGCTGCGATCCGGGCGAGGTCGGCCCACGGGATGACCCACTCCATGTACGGCCTGCTCCGGTACCACGTGAGTGCGAGAAGCAACGCGTACGAGGCGAGCGTGGTGTACGCGGCGGCCATGTAGCCGAAGCGGGGGACGAAGGCGATGTTCGTGACGATGTTGAAGACGCCGGCGGTCATCGTGTTGGTCATGGTGATGGTGGACTTCTTGTGGAGGGCGATGCCGTTGCCCGCGATCTGCACGAGTCCGTAGGAGAGCGACCCCGCCGCCACGATGGCCAGGATCGGGAACGCGGCCCGGTAGTCGGGGCCCGTGAACACCTGCATGAAGTGCCGCGAGGTGGCCGCCAGCCCGAACAGCAGCGGGAACGTGAGCAGGGCGAAGTAGCGCGTCATCTGCGTCTGCACGCGCTGCGCAAGCGCCTGTCCCTGCCGTTCGAACGTCTGGATCATCACCGGCCCCATGGCGATGATGAGCGGGAGCGTGATCAGCTGCATGATCTTCTCGCCGAGTCCGTACGCCACCGAGTACAGGCCCACCTCGGCAGTGGTGCGGGTGAACTCGATGATATAGCGGTCGGCTAGCACGAGCAGCCACGAGGAGATGGCGGCCGGCACGAGCGGCATGCCGAACAACAGGTACTGCTTGAGGATGTCGGGGCTGAACCTCCGGGGCGAGAGCGAGCCTTCGCGCGCCACCATGCGCAGGCTGAATGGGAGCATCAGCACGTTGCCGATCACCATACCGAGCAGGATGCCGTACGAGCCGAGCCGCGGCACCGCTACCAGATAGACCGACGCGGCCGTTCCCAGCAGGGTCACCCCGATCGAGATGATGGCGAACGACGTGGCCTTGTTGGCCGCCCGGAGCACCTGGAGGAGCACGGTGCCGAAGTAGGTGATGCACAGCGACGCCACGCCGATCGGCACGAGGCCCAGGAGCCCCGTCGAGAGGGAATCGCGTGCCAGCCACACGCCGAAAAGGATCACCGCTGCCACGGCGAGGACCGACATCACCGTGGACCAGATCGACGTGCTCACGTAGTCGTCCTGCCGGTCCTCGCCCCGGTAGGTCCAGTAGAAGCGCACCACGGAGTTGGTGATCCACGCGGTCGCCACCGCGGCCGCAAGCGAGGTTGCCGAGGAGATCAGGTAGAAATTGCCGTAGTCGGCACGCTCTACCATGCGGGTGAACACCGGCACGGTGATGAGCGAGGTGAGCGCGGGTACGAGTCGCACGGGGAAGTACTTCAGCGTGTCCGACCCGGCCCCCTTGAGTATGTCCTTCAGCATCAGGGTCCATCTCGGTCCGGTAGGCGTCGGTCGGATTGTATCGGACTTGAGGAAACGCCGTCGTACAGGTAGCATCACGGTTCGTGAAACGTAAT
>DSAI01000179.1 GCA_011372845.1 Actinomycetota bacterium | reverse complement strand
CTCGCGTGGGGCGGCGGCGACATGAAGAAGCTGTGGGAGAAGGCGAAGGGCCCGCTGGCCGTGGGCACGCCGATCGCGGTCGGTTTCCTCGCCGTGTACGCTTTCGCGATGCTTCCGTACTTCACGCCCACGGGTGCCACGGCCGAGTGGTGGCACCACTTCCTCGCCGTCAGCGGTGTGACCGTGGCGGGTTATGCGATCGGCCTTCCGCTCTGGCTGTTCTTCGACGGAGCGCGCAAGCGCGCGGCAGCCAGGGGCGAGTCGCTCGGCGCCGCGTTCAGATGGATCGTCACCAAGGCCCGCACCCAGACGGGCGGCTACCTGGCGCACCTGGGCATGGGCATCATCCTGATAGGGCTCGTAGGCTCCACCATGTTCGTTCGCACGCACAACGCGCAGATCCCTCAGCAGCCGGGCGCTACGTATGAGGCCGAGGGGTACACGTTCACGTTCGTCTCCCTCGACCAGACGCAGGAGAACGTGCGGGTGGGCGCCACCCAGGGCGACACCGTCTACACGGTGAACCTCGACGTGAGCAAGGACGGCCGGGCGATCAAGACCATGCGCCCGCAGTTGCGGTTCCCGCAGCAGTTGGCGCAGCAGAACCAGAGCACGCAGCACGTCTCGTTGCTGAGCGAGGTGTTCAAGGACGTCTTCATCTCCTTCTCGGGCGTTGATGACACCGGCAGCGCTGTGGTGACGATCAAGTTCTTCCCGATGCAGTGGTGGGTATGGTCCGGTTTCGCCATCCTGATCATCGGTAGCGGCATCGCCTCGTGGCCCAAGAAGTCCCGTCTCGCGGCGTGAGGGTGGTCGTGTGAGCGAGGTTCATGACCAGAAGAACGCGCTGGAGGTCCGGGGACTCACCCGGGCTTTTGGCGTGCGCAAGGCGCTTGACGGGGTCGACCTCGACCTCTCGGAGCGCGCCTTCCTCTCGGTCTTCGGCCCCAACGGCGCCGGCAAGACCACGCTCATCAAGGTGCTCACCACGCTGCTCAACCCGACGAACGGCACGGCGCAGGTCCTGGGGATGGACGTCGTCAGCGATGCCGTCGAACTGCGCACGCACATCGGGCTGATCAGCCACAATCCGCTGCTCTACCCCGACCTTACCGCCGAGGAGAACCTGCTGTTCTTCGCCGACATGTACGGCGTGGAACAGCCCGAGGCGCGCGTTGCCGAGCTCCTGGAGGCGGTCGAGCTGGACCACCGCAAGCTCGACCTCACGCGGACGTTCTCGCGCGGCATGCTGCAGCGTCTCTCGATCGCGCGCGCGTTGCTCCACCGGCCTGAGGTGCTCTTCCTGGACGAGCCGTACTCGGGGCTCGATCCGCACGCCATGGACATCCTCGACGGTCTCATCGCGCAGATCCGCGGCAACCACACGTTCGTCATGATCAGTCACGATCTCGACAAGGGCCTGGAGCTCTGCAGCCACGCGCTGATCCTGGCGAAGGGTCGTGTCGTGATGTTCGAACGGCGCGAGGACATCGATGACGCCGCGTTCCGGCAGACCTACCGTTCCACCGTTGGAATGGGGGTGTCGTAGATGGCCGGACTCTCCGGACGGCAGTTGCGGGCGATGCTCCGGAAGGACATCGTCATGGAGCTCCGCACCAAGGAGATGATCATGTCGATGGGCCTCTACGCCCTGCTCACGATGGTCGTCTACTTCGTAGCGCTGTCGCAGGCGGGCTCGAGCTTCGACCCGCGTGACATCGCCGCCGGACTGCTGTGGCTCGCCTTCATCTTCACATCGATGCTCGGACTCAACCGCTCACTGGTCCACGAGAAGGATCAGGGGTGCCTCGAGGCGCTCCTGCTCTCGCCCGTGGACCGGCCGGTGATCTTCTTCGCCAAGGCCGGCGGCAACCTCATCTTCCTGCTGGCGGTGGAGCTGCTGACGCTGCCGGTGTTCGGCTTCCTGTTCCTGCAGGGCGAGCAGATGGATGCGTCCTCGCTCGCCTTGCTGCCACTGATTCTTCTGGCGGGTTCGGTGGGCATCTCCGGCGTGGGTACGCTTCTGGCCACGATGTCGGTCAACACATCGGGCAAGGACTTTGTTCTTGCGATGCTGTTCATCCCGTTGATGTATCCGCTGCTGCTCGGGGCGGTCATCGCCACGGGAGGCGCGATCGTGGGCGGGGCCGAGGGTGTGGGGGTGTTCTGGACCGGCATGGGGTGGGTCGTGGGATACGACGTGATCATGCTGCTTGCCTCGTACGGCCTGTATGAGTTCATCGTCGGTGCATGAGCGTCGGCGCGTCCTCGATAGGAGGCTGACCATACCGTGAAGTCCCTCACGACGAAAGCGATGATCGCGCTCGTGCTTGGAGGCGTGCTGACCCTCGGCGCGTTCCTCGGCGCGTTCCTCTGGGCCGGTGTGCCTGATTTCGGCTTCGTGAGAACGGCCGAGCAGGTTGATTCGGTCCGATACAGGGGGCCGTTCGAGCAGACGATCGACGAAGCGCGGTACCTCGGCAACTACGTGGGATATCGCGTCGAAGTGGTTGGGGACGGCGGTCAGACGTTCAGGGGCGAGCTCACCTCCGCCGACGAAGACTCCCTGACGCTGGAGACCGACTCAGGGGCGGTCACGATCGTCGCCCCGGCGCTCGAGTCCGCAACGGTCTTCGGTTCCGAGTACGGGCGCCCCGACTGGGGTCAGAAGATCTTCTACTTCCACGTCCCGGTGGCCGAGATCTCGTTCATCGTGTTCGCCTTCGCCGCGTTCTACGCGGTCCGGTTCCTCATGACACGGAACCGCGAGTACGACACCAAGCAGCGTGTCTCGATGGAGGTCACGTTGGTGTTCGTGGGCCTCACGATGGCCACCGGCATCCTGTGGACCAAGGCGGCATGGGGCGTGTGGTGGGACTGGGAGCCGCGGCTCACCACCTACTTCATCCTCACGCTGCTCGTCGTCGCGTACTTCGTGCTGCGCAACTCGGTCGAGGATGAGGAGCGCCGGGCGGTGTACGGGGCGGTATTCTCGATCCTGGCGTTCATCGACGTGCCGATCTCGTTCTTCATCACCCGGCTGATCCCGTCGAACCATCCCGTCATCGAACGCGGCGGGCTCGAGGGGCCGATGCTGATCTCGTTCATCGTCGCCCAGATCGGGATGATCGCGCTCGGCTACGCCATCTACCAGCTGCGGATGGGTGAAGTGCAGCTGCGTGACCGTATCGAACAGGCCAAGACCCTGCTGGAGAGGTGATCACTGTGAATCCCACGCTCGAAGAGGTCTACTCGCTCGTTCTGACCCAGTGGCCGCTCGTGGCCGGCGCCTACGGCCTTCTGTGGGCGGGCATGGTCGTGTACGTGGGCATGGCGCTCAAGCGCCTCGGCGCCCTCTCGCGGCAGCTCGAGGTGCTTGAGGCCGCGGTCGCCCGCCGTTCCGGCAACGAGTGATGGCACCGGCACCGCGCATTACTGAGGAGGCACCGTGCTCGAGGTAGCGTTCGTCGCATTCTGGCTGGCAATGGCGTTCTATGTGGCCGCGACCGTGCTCTACGGTTATCAGGTGGTCACCAGACGTGCCGTGCTGTCGTGGTACGCGACCTTCGCGACGGGCGCGGGCTTCCTTCTGCATACCGCATCCATCGGACTTCGTTCGTCGGCCACCGATGGCACGGAGCTCACCGGCGCCAACGTGCTCGTGCTGATGGCGTGGGCGCTCGTGCTCGTCTACTTCCTGGTCGAGCATCTGATGAAAGTGAAAACGTACGGAGCGCTCCTGGTGCCTGCCGCGCTGGTGATGATGCTCATCGCGCAGGTGCTCGGCGTGAGCAGGGGCGTGCTTGCTGATATGACGCCCGAGCAGGCGGTGTTGCTCGACAACTGGCGGGTCGGGATCCACGTCGCCCTCATCTCGTTCGCCAACGCCGGATATGCGATCGCCGCCGCCGCCTCTCTGATGTACGTGCTCATGGAGCGGCAACTCAAGGCGCGCAAGGCCACGAAGCTGTTCAGCCGTCTGCCCTCGCTCGCCCAGACCGAGCGCGTTGCCTGGCGCTCCGTCCTGTGGGCGTTCCCCCTGTACTCGGCGGGCCTGATACTCGGCGTCCTGCGGGCGATCGAGACCGATGTGAGCCTGTGGTGGGCCGACATCCGTGTGCTCCTCTCGGGGCTCGTGTGGCTCGTGTTCGCCGCCTACCTCGTCCTTCGCTGGCGTCATGGATGGCAGGGCCGGCGCGGCGCGTATCTCTTGCTCGCGGGTTTCGTGCTGGTGGTGGCCCTTGCGGTGGTGGCTCGCACGATCCCGGCCGGCTTCCACGTGTTCGGGCTGTGACGGGAGGGTAGTGTCGTACTGGGCTGACAAGAACGTCCTTGTGACCGGCGCCTCCAGCGGGCTGGGTCTTGCGACCACGGAACTCGCGGCCGCTGCCGGCGCTCACGTGGCGTTGGTGGCGCGCGACGAGGTTCGCCTGGAGGCCGCTTGCGAGGCGGTGAGCGCCCGGTGCGCCACCGGCTCCCAGCGCGTGCTGTCGTATGCGTGCGACGTCTCGGACCGCTCCGCT
Organism: Actinomycetota bacterium; assembly: GCA_011372845.1. Lineage (GTDB taxonomy): Bacteria > Actinomycetota > Coriobacteriia > Anaerosomatales > Anaerosomataceae > Anaerosoma. The sequence continues at coordinate 3,901 of DSAI01000179.1, read as the reverse complement.
GTCGATGATGTCGTAGGCCATGTGACCGCCGAACTGGGTCCGGTCGACGTGCTGGCTGCGTGCGCCGGCTTCTGCGAGCCCCGGAGGTTCGTCGAGACTCCCGTTGAGGAGTTCCGGCGGCACCTGGATGTGAACCTGCTCGGCAGCGTGTACGCGGTCAAGGCCGTCGTGCCGTCGATGATCGAGCGGGGGAGCGGCCACATCGGGCTGGTGTCGTCGATGGGCGGGTTGGTGGGCGTGTACGGCTACTCGGCGTACAGCGCGGCCAAGTTCGGCGTGACCGGACTGGCCGAGGTGCTCCGGAGCGAGCTCCGGCCGCACGGCGTAGGAGTCACGCTGCTGTGCCCACCCAACATGGACACTCCTGGCTACGCGCGGGAGGTGGCCACGGAGCCTCGCGAGACGGCCGCCATCAACGGCATCGCCAAGACCATCGACCCTTCCGAGGTCGCCCGGCAGTTCGTGCGCGATATCGAGCGTGGCAGGTTCCTCGTGCTTCACGGGATGTCGAATCGGCTCCTCTATCGCATCGAGGGCGTCTGGCCGGAGCTCTTCTACCGGCTCTTCGACGGCAAGGTCGCCGCGGCGAGGCGTGAGGAGGTGCGCTCCGATGCAGCGCACTAGCCAGACACGCCCGGTGGCGCCCGCAGTCTGCACTACCCGGATCACGTTCAGGCATGCGCAGGTGGTGCGTACGGTTCACCACATCGCCCCCGCCGGGCCTGCTTGCCTGAACAACAACGCATCGCACCGGCGGGGGCGTCCCAGCCCACGAACGTGCGCACAGTGCACGAGACCGTCCATCCACAGTCCGTCAATGGAGGCGATCCGCTCCTGATGCACTTCGTACTCGTTGGCCTCAGCCACAAGACAGCGCCCGTCGTCGTGCGGGAGCGGCTCACCTTCCCTGCCGACGCGCAGGAGCGCTCGCTCGCAACGCTCACGGGCATCGAGGAGATCCGCGAGGCGGTGATCCTGTCCACATGCAACCGCACGGAGGTCTATGCGGTGGCGTCGGATACCGACATAGGGGTCGACTCGGTCACCGGCTTCCTCGCCGACCACTGCGACGCCGACCGCCACGAGCTTGCGCGCTACCTCTACATCGAGACCGGCGAGGCCGTGGTGCGCCACCTGTTCAGGGTCGTGGCGTCGCTTGATTCGATGGTGGTGGGCGAGGCGCAGATCCTCGGCCAGGCGAAGACTGCCTACGAGCACGCGCTCGGGGCCGGAGCCACCGCCAGGGTGCTGAACAAGCTGTTCCGGCAGAGCTTCGAAGTGGGCAAGCGTGTGCGCACCGAGACGGCGATCGGCGAATCGGCGGTATCGATTAGTTACGCGGCGGTCGAGCTTGCCAAGAAGGTGTTCGACACGCTCGATGGCCGCACGGTGCTGGTGCTCGGCGCCGGCGAGATGAGCGAACTCACGGTGCGGCACCTCGTGTCCAACGGCGTGATCGGTGTGCTGGTGGCCAACCGTACGTTTGAGCGGGCACAGGACATGGCCGCGCGCTTCTGCGGCACCGCCGTGCCGTTCGAGCGGTTCTACGACAGCGTGCACGATGCGGACATCGTGATCTCGTCCACGGCGGCCACCGAGCACGTGATCACGAAGGCGGCTCTCGCTCCCTCGGCGAAGCATCGCGCGCAGCCGCTGTTCCTGATCGACATCGCCGTGCCGCGGGACATCGACCCCGCGGTGAACGACCTGCCCAACGTCTTCCTGTACGACATCGACGACCTCTCGGGCGTGGTGGAGGCGAACCTTGAGGAGCGCATGGCCGAGGCGCGGCGCGCTGAAGCCATCATCGACGAGGAGATGGCGGCGTTCTTCACGTGGGTTGAATCGATGGAGGTCGTGCCCACGGTCACGGCCATCCGGGCCAAGGCCGAGGTCATCCGGAAGATGGAGCTCGAGAAGGCGCTCAAGAAGCTGGACCTCACCGACAAGGAGCGCAAGACCGTGGAGGCGCTCACGTGCGCGATCGTGAACAAGATGCTCCACGGGCCCACGGCCCGGCTGAAGAAGGTGTCGTCGGACAAGGACGGCTACATGTACGTGGAGGCGGCCCGGATGTTGTACGGGCTGGAGGATTCTGAAGACAAGCATGGTCCCGGGGCATTCCGCAACCTGCTCAACCTTCGTGCGCGCGAGATCGTAGAGAAGCAGAAAGAGACAGGGGAGGGTATCGGCGACTGTGGAGCGTAAAGAGCTGGTCATCGGCACGCGCGGGAGCAAACTCGCGCTGTGGCAGTCGGAGTACATCAAGGCGAAGCTCGAGGAGGTCACCGGGCTTCCGGTGAGCCTGAAGGTCATCAAGACCACGGGCGACAAGATCCTCGACGTGCCGCTTGCGAAAGTCGGCGGCAAGGGTCTCTTCACCAAAGAGCTCGAGGTCGAGCTGCTGGCGGGCACCGTGGACCTGTGCGTACATTCCATGAAGGACGTGCCCACCGAGTTGCCCGACGGGTGCGTCATCGCGGCCATGCCGGAGCGGGTGGATCCGCGCGATGTGATTGTCTCGGGCGCCGGCTATGACGTCACCACGTTGCCGCAGGGGGCCAAGCTCGGCACCTCGAGCCTGCGCCGCCGCTCGCAGGTGGTGCACCTCCGGCCTGACCTGGAGATCGTGGACGTGCGCGGCAACCTCGACACCCGGATGCGCAAGGCCGAGGACGGCGTGGTGGACGCGGTCATCCTCGCCGCCGCAGGCATCACGCGAATGGGATGGGGAGACCGCATCACCAGCTACGTGCCGGTGACGCAGATGGTTCCGGCGGTGGGGCAGGGCGCCGTCGGCATCGAGATCCGCGAGGATGACGCGTTCATGCTCCATGCGATGGAGCGCATCGGCCATCCGGAGACCATGGAGTGCGTGACGGCCGAGCGGGTGGTCATGCGCAAGCTCGAAGGCGGCTGCCAGGTGCCGATCGGCGCGTACGCACGCTACGAAGACGGAACGCTCACGATGGATGGCATGGTGGGCTCGGTTGATGGCGAGCGCATCATCCGGCACCAGATGTGCGGCGACGCGGGCGAGCCTGAGGCGCTCGGCGAGGCGATGGTGGAGGTCCTGCGGTCGCTCGGCGCGGATGAGATCCTCGCCGAGATCCGCGAAGTGGCTTCCGACGGCTCGCTCGACTCGCTCCTCGGCGCGTGACCGGAGGCCGGTGAGACCATGGGCGCACTGACGGGAAAGCGCGTGCTGGTCACGCGGGCACGCGAGCAGGCGGGTACGCTCGTGGCACTGCTCGAGGCTGCCGGCGCCCAGCCGCTCGTGTTCCCGTCGATCCAGATCGTCGAGCCGCCCGATGTGGCGCCCTTGGATACCGCGATCAAGGGTCTGGACGTGTACTCGTGGGTCGTGTTCACCTCGATGAACGCGGTTGAGCGCTTCTTCTCACGCATGGCGCTTGCCGACAAGGACGCGCGGCATCTGTACGGCGTGCGCGTGGCTGCGGTGGGGCCGGCGACGGCGCGTGCGCTCGAGCGCCACGGCGTGATCGCCGACTTCGTGCCGGCCAAGCATGTGGGCGAAGGCGTGCTCGAGGGGCTGTGCGAACGCGGTGTGGGAGAGGGCACTCGGGTGCTGCTTCCCCGGGCGCTCGAAGCTCGCGAGGTGTTGCCCGACGGGCTGCGCGAGCGCGGCGTGCGGGTAGACGTGGTGCCGGCCTACCAGACGGTGACCGGCCCGGGTGACCCGGCGGTGCTGGAGCGGCTTCGCGCAGGGGAGGCCGACGCGGTGACGTTCGCGTCCCCGTCCACGGTGAGAGGGTTCCTCGAGCTCACCGCGGGGCTCGATCTCGCGGATCTGGTGGTGGCCGTGATCGGCCCGATCGCCGCGAGAGAGGCGCGTTCGGCGGGGCTGCGCGTGGACGTGGAACCTGCCGAGTACACCACG
>DSAI01000128.1 GCA_011372845.1 Actinomycetota bacterium | reverse complement strand
TGTCTCGACCGTCTCCGCGCTGTACCACGGAGTCGAGAAAGCCACTCCCTCTCCGTAGCCCGCCCGGCCCTCGCGATCCACCACCTCTACTATCACCGACTCACGCTCGGTCATCTCGCCCTGGCTGGTGCGAAACGGCGTCCTGAGACGCTGCGAGATCCGGTGGAGCCTCACCAGCTCCACCTCCACGCGCTGCTCGTAGAGCGCCGCCAGCGCCGCGTTGTCCGTCTTGCCCAGGCCGCCCTTCGGCAGCTCGCGCATCATAAACACCGCATCCGGCCTCTGGAAACCCGACAGCCGCTCGCGAAGCCGCGCGACGACGTCCTCGCGGCTCACCGCATCACCGGTCGCGAATGCCACCGGCCGCCTCCCCCACTCGGAGTCCTCCGCGCCGATCACAGCCGCGTCCTCGACGCCGCGGACCGAAAGGATCTCGCGCTCGATCTCGCGCGGGTAGATGTTCTCCCCCCCGGAGATGAACAGGTCGGCCATCCGCTCCCGGACGACGAGGCGCCCGTCGGCGATCCGCCCCACGTCGCCGGTGCGGAAGTACCCGTCGGCGAACGGACCGGGCGAGAGCGGCTCACCGGCGCGCCGCTCATATCCGGAGAACAGCGAGGGACCCGAGACCGCGATCTCCCCGTCGCCCGCGTCGTCCGGCGTCAGGATGCGCAGATCACAGCCCGGAAGCGGGGACATCCCGGCCGAGTGCTCGCCGGGTGCCGACGCGGCCACGACCCCGCACGTCTCGGTCATCCCGTAGCTCGCCAGAACGTTGGTCCCTGCCGCGTCGCGGAGTGTGCGCTCGCCAGCGGGGCCCCCTCCGAGCAGCACCGCCTCGTAGCGGCCGACCAGTTCCCTGTCGTGGCTCAGCAGGTCGCGCAGCATCTTGTCGACCACCGAGACGTGCGTCGCCTCCCCGCTACCGACATCGGCGAGCATCGCGGCCGCGTCAAAGCGGTCGTACAGGATGAATGGCGATCGATTGACCAGTGACCGCATCAGCACCTGCAGCCCGCCAACGTGGAACATCGGCAGTGCGAGCTGCCAGCATCCGGTCCCCGGCCGCATGAACGCGCCAGCGGACACCCGCGCGGCTGAGACGAGGGCGCCGTAGGTCAGGCGCGCGGCCTTAGGCATCCCCGTGGTCCCGGATGTGAACATCCGCACGAACACGTCGTCCTCGGTGACCGAGGGGGGGTCGAAGCGGACCGGAGCACCATCACGAAGGCTCTCAAGGAGGCGCTCGTCGACGGTCATCTTGACGTCGAACCCTTCGAGCAGCTCGGCCTTCTTCGCTGGCGTGAGCCGGTGATTCAGCACGAAGAACGAGGCCGCAAGCATCGAGCCGGCGAGTAGCGCGAACACGAAGTCGGGACCATTGGGCAGGTCGAGCGCCAACCGGTCTCCCGCTCCGATCCCGCGCGCGTGCAGCCGCTCGGCCAGGTCCGTGCTGAGGTCCTGCGTCTCACGAACAGTGATGCGCCGGTCACCGTGGCGGAAGAAGATGCGGTCAACACTCCGATCGGCGTAGGCCGAGAGCAGGTCGCCTAGCATCGGCGCTACGGGTACTTCGGAAACTTCGCGAAGTCCGGCTCACGCTTCTCCTCGAAGGAGTCGCGGCCTTCCTTCGCCTCGTCCGTCGTGTAGTACAGGAGCGTCGCGTCACCCGCGAGCTGCTGGATGCCGGCCAGCCCGTCCGTGTCGGCGTTGAACGCCGCCTTCAGGAAGCGCAGCGCGGTGGGCGACATCGCGAGCATCTCTTCGCACCATCGCATCGTCTCCGCCTCCAGCTCCTCGAACGGCACGACCGTGTTGACGAGGCCCATTTGCAGCGCCTCGGCAGCCGTGTACTGCCGGCACAGGAACCATATCTCCTTGGCCCTCTTGTGGCCAACGATGCGCGCGAGATAGCCCGCTCCGTACCCCGCGTCGAAGCTGCCGACGCGAGGACCGGTCTGGCCGAACCTGGCCGTCTCCGCGGCAATCGACAGGTCGCACAGCACGTGCAGCACGTGGCCGCCACCGATGGCGTAGCCGTTCACCATGGCCACGACCGGCTTCGGTACCACCCGGATGAGCCGCTGGAGATCGAGCACGTTGAGCCTCGGAATGCGGTCAGCGCCGACGTAGCCGCCGGAGCCCCGGACCTTCTGGTCGCCACCCGAACAGAACGCTTCCTTGTCAGGACCCTGTCCGTGGTTCGCTCCCGTCAGGATGATCACGCCCACGCTGTCGTCCTCGCGAGCAGCGGTGAAGGCATCGTACATCTCCATCACGGTCAGCGGCGTGAACGCGTTCCTGCGCTCGGGCCGGTTGATCGTGACCCTCGCGACGCCGCCGCAGGTGTGATAGAGGATCTCCTCGTACTGCCTGCCTTGCACCCACTGGACCGCAGTCATCGTCGTTCCCGTCCTTTCGCCAGAAGCCCGAGAAGGACCCGAGCATACTCCTCCCGCTCCTCCAGATGGACATTGTGGCCCGTGGAGAACCGCCTGACATCCAAGCCCCACTCCGCATGGGCCTCGGACGCGAGAGCCGAATACCGCTCGTCCCTCCCACCCACGAGGTACGTGAGTGGAACCGGCAGCCGAGCGGCGGCATTCCGTAGGCTCTCCATCGCGCCCTGCCCGGCACCGAGCGTGACCAGCGCGAGCGCCCGCGTGTCGTTTGCCCGGCGCATGGCGGCCTCCGCCTCCCGCAGCTCCACAGGCAGGTCGCGCTGCGACTCCAGCGCCGACGTCTCCGCCCACCACTCCGCGAACTGCTCCGGCGTCGAGCGGCGGAGGCGATCCGCCAGGGCGTGGTCACGTTCGAGCATCGCTTCGCGCTCCGCCAGCGTCCTCGGACCGAACGACGCGCTCTCGAGCACCAGCGAGAGGAGCGAGCCCGGATGACGAGCGGCATACGAGAGCCCGATCCGGCCGCCCATCGAGTAGCCGACCAGATGCATGCGCTGCAAGCCCAGGTGGAGGCGCAGGGCCTCGAGCACCTCTACCATGTGTTCCAGGGCGTACGGCCGGGCGTCGGATGGCCTGTCGCTGGCGCCATGCCCGATGAGGTCGAAGAGGACGAGGCGAAACCCTGCGCCGCCGGGCAGTCCGAGCAGCTCCTCGAGGACCGGGTGCCAGGTCCGCGAGCTCTGTGAGAAGCCGTGCAGGAACAGCACGGCTTCCCCGCCTGGATCGCCGTGACACTCGCAGTGGTAGCTGTGTCCTCGCAAGTCCAGGATCATCCCGGCCGGCCGCTCACAGGTATCGCGCATAGCGCTCCTTCGCGCCGGATGTCAGCGTGCTGACCTCGATGATCCCGAGACCCGGACGCGACTGCGCCTCACGGTATGCCTCGGCGAACGCGCTCGCGTCCTCGATGCGCACGTGCGGGATCCCGAAGCCCGCCGCGATGTGGCCGAAGTCGGCGTCGTGCGGAGTGAGGAAGAGCCGCTCGAAGTACGGCTCGTCCGAACGCTGCGGGAGCATCTCGAATATCCCTCCCCCGTTGTTGTTGATGAGCACAACGGTGAGGTTGGTGTCGAGTCCGCGGGCAAGATGCAGCGCGTTGATGTCGTGCAGGAACGCCAGATCCCCGGTGAGCAGGGTGGACGTCTCGAACGACTGCGCGGCGCCGAGCGCCGACGACAGCGTGCCGTCGATGCCGTTGATACCCCTGTTGCACAGGACCCGGATCTCCTTGTCACGCTTCAGATAGAAGGTGTCCAGATACCGTATCGCCATACTGTTGGCCGCGAACAGCAGCGAGCCCTCGCGGATGCAGTCGATCAGACTGAGCACGTAGCGGCCTTCGGAGTCCGCGCCATGAGCGACCCCCTCGATCCTGGCTCGCTCCTGCTCGTTGAGGTCCGCCCATCTCGCCAGGTACTCCGAACCGATGTCGTTGCGCAGGCCACCCGAGGCCAGCACGAAGTCATCCGGCTCGGATCTCACGAACACGTCGGTGAGGTAGTTGAAGTCACGGGACTCGACCTCGTCGACGACTATCATCACCGGGCCGAGTGCGCCCACCTTGGTGAAGCACGCCTTCGAGACCGGGTACTGTCCAAAGCGGACGACCACCTCGACGGGCGGCGCGTCGTCGCGGCGCAGTATGTTGTCGTAGTTGTCAATCACCGCCGCTTCGGTGTACCGGCGCAGATTCGACAGCGGATCGGCCAGGATCGGGAAGCCGAGGCGCCGGGACAGGTCGAGGATCTCGTGGGGATACTCACCCTCGCCGCACAGGATCACCCCGCGTCTGCCCGTCACCATCTCGTTCAGACGCTCGATGTCGGACGCGTCCGCCCACCGGCGGGGCCGGAGAAGCACCGGGGGTTCGGGCCGTCTGCCGGCAGAGAACAGCTCCGGCACGCCAAGATCGGGAACCAGCGGCTCCGCGAAGGGGAAGTTCAGGTGCACCACGCCCATCGGCGCGCCCGTTGCGCGGATGACACTCTCGCGAGCGATCTGGCGTGCGAAGGCGACCTTGCCCACCGACCCCTCGGGCAACGGCATCTCGCGGAAGAAGACCGTCATGTCGCCGTACATCTTGATCTGGTCGGTCGTCTGTGCGGCGCCCAGACCGCGCAGCTCGTGTGGACGATCGGCCGTGAGCACTATCAGCGGTACACGCGACACGGCCGCCTCGCACACAGCCGGGTAATAGTTGGCCGCCGCCGTGCCGGAGGTACACACGAGGCAGACCGGGCGGCGAGTCGCCTTGGCCATCCCCAGCGCGAAGAACGCCGCCCCCCGTTCGTCGATGTCGACGCGTAGGCGGAAGTTGCTCCGGTCGAACACCATCGCCAGCGGCGTGGATCGCGAACCGGGCGACACCACGACGTCCTCGATGCCAACGCGCGACAGCTCGTCGACGAAAGCACCGAGAAACACGCTCCACGGCGCGCTAGCCATTCGTCCGCCCTTCATCCCGTGATGAACCGAACGCCGACAGGATCGTCTTGAGCTTGACCACGATCTCGTCGTACTCCGCCTGGGGATCGCTGCCCTCGACGATGCCGCACCCGGCGTAGACGTAGCCATGGTCGCGGGTGAACACCCCGGAGCGGATCGCGACGGAGAACTCCCCGTTACCCTCGAGGTCCATGTAGCCGAACGTCCCGCCGTACAGCCCGCGGTTGAACCCCTCGAGCTGCCGGATCGCGTCCTCCGCCTTGTCCACCGGGCTTCCCGCGAGTGCCGGGGTCGGATGTAGCCTGTCCCGCATCTCCACGAGAGAGACTCCCTTCGACACCTTCGCCGTCACGGGCGTGCAGAGGTGCTGGAGATGCTTGAGCGTCAGGACGCTCGGCCCGTCAGGCATACGCACGTTGGAACAGACCGTATCAAGGCACCCGCGCAGGTGGCGGGCCACGTAGGCGTGCTCGTGCAGGTTCTTCTGGTCGCCCAACAGGAAGAGCGCGCCTCTCACACGCTCCTCCTCGGACTGTCCCACCGCGGTCGTCCCTGCCAACGCCATAGTCGTGATCAGAGTGCCCTGCTTGCGGATCAGCAGCTCGGGGGTGGCGCCGATGAAGAAGACACCGTCCATCTCGTGCAAGATCAGCGTGCCGTGCACGTCGCCCGCCATCAGGTTCGCGACCATGTCGCGCGACGAAAACTCCTCATCAGTCTCGACCCGCAGCTCCCGCGCAAGCACGACCTTGTCCAGATCGTGCTCGCGGATTCGGCGCAGGGCCTCCTCCACGATGCCGCACCACACCTCCCGTCTGTCCGGCACGACCGTGTAACGGATGTCCCGGCCGGAGAGGGCCCGGACGCCGGAGACCTCCCGGACGATCTCCCGGACATCGGCGGTGACCGGCTCGCTGCCGTTCAGCTGGACGAGGGTCCTGCCAGCCTCCTCAATCAGCACGACCTCAGGAAGCAGGTACTCGGCGCCTTCCAGCGCCCGGAAGAGCGGATTCGCCAGTCTGGTGTCGTCAGGATCGAACACCCCGGCGGAGAACAGAACGGGGCTTCTGCGAACCTTGCCCTCGAACACGGGCGACAACGCATCCCAAGGCCCCTCGAGACGCACGCGGCCGAGGCCAATCACCTTGACTCGATCATCCTTCTCCAGATAGAGAAGCTTCTCCGAGTGGCGCATCTCGAGATCGCGGTACAAATCGAGAGCCGGCTGGTCCACGAACTCGGATTTGCTGAAAATCGTCGCCATGCGTCGGTTGTATCCCCCTCCGTCTCGTGCGCAACCGATGGACCGGGTCCTCGGAACTCCCCGGGAGGATTATCGCAGACCGCTGCTCGCGTTGGAATCGTCCCTCCACGCGGTACCGCCGATTGCGACGCGAACCGTCGCGGGCATCAGCGCGATGCGAGGACCCCAGCCACCAGATAGCCGACGCTCAGCGCCACGTTGGTGACCAGCACGGCCGTGACGTTAGCGCCCAAGGCCGGGAAGAACTCCTCGAACTTATCATAGTTGGCGAGGGCCCCGCGCACCGCCCGGACCGCCGGCAGCAGCCCGACAAGCCCGAGCAGCGCCCATGGCGTGAGAGCGCCCATCGAAACCCCGAGGACGATCGCCGCGAAAGCGGCCCCCTCGACCACCACGTACCACCTGATCGCCCTGGACGGACCGAGAAGGACGACGAGATGCCTGCGATGACCGGCCTTGTCGGCCACCCAGTCGGGGAACTCGTTGAGGTAGAACAGGTTGTACGTCAGGAGGAGCGCCACAGCGCCGGACCACCACCCCGCAGTGTCAAGCTGCAGGGTGTGCACGTAGTAGACGCCGAGAACAGGGAGCAACCCCAGACCAATCCCGGCGAGCAGCTCGCCCAGTCCGATCCTCACGGCGATCGGCGTATACGTTGCGATGATAACCACGCCGACGAGACCCAGCAGCAGCAGCAGCCAGCCGCCTCCCGGCGCCTGGCCGAAGAGGTCGACCGCCAACCAGACCCCCACGGCGGAGCCGAGTGCCAGCCACACGAGTCCGGCCGTCAGGGCCTCTCTGGCCGACAGGTTGCCGACCGGAAGCTGCCCGCTGCCGCCGGAGAACGGGGTTCGGCGAATCACCCTGTCGATGCCGGTCCTGGTGTAATCGTGCCAGTCATTGAGGATGTTGGCGCTTCCGTGGAGCAGCACGAGCCCGACAAGAGCAAGGACGAACCGCAGCCAGTGGAACGACCCCCGCCAGTAGGCCAGTGCCGATCCGTGCAGCACCATGACCGCCGCAACTGTGAGGTAGCGCGGGCGCGATCCGACCAGCCACCGCTTGATCTCCATCGGGATTCCTCCGAGATCCGGCATTCCCGGGCGAGCGATCCGCACCACTCGCCCGACGGCGTACCGAGAAGAGAAGACCGGACGCAGCGTCCGATCCCACGAACGTGTGGTCGTGGGGCGGGACTCGAACCTGCGCCCTTCGGATCATGGACCCGACGGGCGACCAAACTGCTCCACCCGGACTATCCGCCTGTCAACGCCGCGAGCAACGGAGAAGTAATGTAGCATCCGCGCCGACACGTGCACAACACGTCCGTTGCCTCGGAGCGCGCAAGAACTTGGGCGCAGCGTCACCCATCCACAGACCTCAGCCTGTATGCCCCGCCCCCGCGATCTCATGCAACGTCTTAGTGAATCGGCGCCCTCTCGCGTGCAAGACGATGCCGGCAGGGGTGACCCATGCCGCGGTGGGCTGAGTGGATCGGGACGCAGCGGCGATGACACGGGCCATCGAGTCCGCCCGGCGCTTCGACCAGCGCCTCCCACCCTTCTTCATCCGGTTGGCCAGCACACGGATTCACGCAGTCGACTCTACCTCACGCGCGGCAAACAGCGTTAGGAACACGTCACCGAGCATGCTGACCGCTCGTCCTGATCGACCTCGGACGGGTACGACGCCCGCCAGCGCATTGCTCATGAAGACCTCGTCGGCCGTCTTGAGATCCCCAAGAGACAGAGCGCACTCCACGGCCTCGTAGCCGCACTGAGCTGCGTGGTCGAAGACAACGCCCCGGGCGATGCCGTCCACAGCCGGCGGCGCGGGTGGAGTGAGCAACCTCGTGCCAACACGAACCCAAACGCTGGCTGTCGCGCCGTCGATCACGCGCCCATCCGTGTCGACGAGTAGCGCCTGGTCGGCACCCAGCCGGGCAGCTTCTCGCTGCGCGCGGTCCCACGGAGCTCGCGCCGCCGGTTTCGCCGCGCCGCGCGGCAGGGCGGGTGTCTCAGAGACGACCGGAGCGAGAACCACCCCACCAGCTACCTCCAGCGACGATGGGACGTCCGACGGCTCCGCCCGCACGTCACCGGCAGAATCAACCGTCACGGCTAGCCGTCCCGGCGCAACGCGCTGTGAGCGGATCGCATCCTTGATGCATTCGCGGACGGATGCGAGCGTCGTCGGCCCACAGCCGCCCGCCGCGAGGCGCGCCAAGTGCCGCGGGAGAAGGGGTACGGCACCATCGACGACGCGGCATGTCTCCCGCAGTGCAACATCAGGCACGCCATCTCCCATAAGCGGCGAGGCTTTCAGCTCCGTTTCGAGCCACTCCTCTGCCGCATCCGAATCCGCAGTGATGCCGCC
>DSAI01000144.1 GCA_011372845.1 Actinomycetota bacterium | reverse complement strand
TCTGCGTCCTGCGAGCAGGTCTCAGGAGCCACTGTGCCCGACGTGCCATCCTCATCCGCTCCCGCAGTAGAGGCCGTCCGCGCCGGCATGTCGGCCGGTGGCCCGGCTGTGATCATCATGGGCGCGCAGGAGGCCTCTGCCCGTGCCCGAACGGATGTCGCTTCCCGGCCCTCGTCGTCTGTCCCGATCGCTCCATCTGCCGGTGAGCCGGTCGATGCGACCGCCGGGCACACCGGGTCTGTGGTGGCCGGTCATGCGGGTTCCAGCGCCCGGCTGATCGAGGACGGGGGCGTCCGCACTGCATGCGGCGCCGCGGTGCTCACGCAGCAGCCACGCGCGAAAAGGAGCACGGCGGCCGGCTCGACGCGCATGTCAAGCGTTCCGGGTATCCCGTCAGCGGCGTCTACGGCCGTCGGCTGCGCTCTCGCGCTGGGGGTTGCACTCCTCGCACGTTCGAAGGCGTTGGTGTGCGTGCGATGACGGGAGACACGCCTGTGTGTGTCAGAGGCCGGGGGTAACGTGTTGTGACACGGTCGGGTCTCTGCTACACTCCGGGAGCTTCATTTCCTGCTCCGGGCATCGCCTTCACGTCCCGGGGCCGCACAAGCCCAAGGGAGGTGAAACATTGAAGGCTTACGAACTCATGCTTATCATGCGCCCCACCCTCGATGACGAGGCGCGGGAGGGTGTCCTGGAGAAGATCCGGGCTATCCTGACCGCAGATGGCGGCACGATCGACTCCGAGGAAGTCTGGGGCAAGCGCCGGCTTGCCCACGAGATCGATCACACCGAAGAGGGCGACTATCAGGTCGTCCTGTTCCACGCTGAAGCCGCCACCGTTGCCGAGCTCGACCGTGTCCTGAACATCACCGACCAGGTGCTTCGCTTCATGGTCGTTCGTCGTGACGACCTGGCGTAGCGGTACATCCGGTTGGCCAGAAACGGTCGGCTTCACGAGGTAAGGTGGCATCAATGAGTATCAACAGAGTGGTATTGACGGGCAATCTCACGCGCGATCCGGAGCTCCGGGCGACCGCTGGCGGGCTGAACATCCTCAGTATCAGGATCGCCTTCAACGATCGTCGGAAGAACTCGGACAGCGGGGCATGGGAAGACGTGCCCAACTACATCGACGTCACGATGTTCGGCGCGCGCGGAGAGTCGCTGTCCCGCATGCTCACCAAGGGCATGCGGATCGGCATCGACGGCAAGCTGCGGTGGCGCGAGTGGGAGACCCAGCAGGGTGACAAGCGCAGCGCCATCGAGGTCATCGCAGACGACATCGAGTTCCTCGATTCGCGCGGCGGTTCCGGTTACAGCGGATCGGGCGGCTCCGGCAGTGCTTCGGCGTCGTCCGGCGGCTCTGCGGCCGATGACCTCGGAGAAGAGATCCCGTTCTAAACACAGACCGGTCGTAGGCGGAACCCCTCTCCGCCGCGGCCTTCGGACACCGCCCCATCGGGGCCCGGAAGGAGGTATGTAGATGAGCGAATACGCACGTAAGTCGAAGCGGCGCTACTGCGCGTTCTGCAAGGACAAGGTCGAGTACATCGACTACAAGGACATCAACATGCTGCGCAAGTACACCACCGATCGCGGCAAGATCAAGCCGCGGCGTGTCTCGGGCAACTGCGCGCAGCACCAGCACCAGGTGGCCACTGCCGTCAAGCGCGCCCGCGAGATGGCACTGATCCCTTACGCGGTGCCTGTGGTGAGCGGGAAGGTCGATGGCAAGGGCCGGAGATGACACCTCGGTCGCCCAGGGTGGCCGGGCCGCGCTCGTTCCGGTGATCGGTGCGATCGCCGGCTCGCTGCTCGTGGTGCTCGTCCACCCGGTAGTAGGCCTTCCGGTGGCGGCATCGGCGATCGCCGCGCTGTGGGCGCGGGGCCGCGGATCCGTGGCCATCATGAGTGCGGTGGCAGGTGGAGCGGTCGCCACGGCGTTGTCGTCGGTGTCCGCATACATCCTGTTCGTCCCGCTCATGGGTGTACCGGTCACAGCGCGCGTGCCGTACGTCCACTTCACGTGGGTGACGGTCTCGCTGCTGGTGTGCGGTATCTTGACAGTAGGGTTGCTCAAACGGCTGGGTGCACTGAGCGTAGTGGGCATCGTGACTCTGGTGCTTTCTGCGGTAGAGCTGATAGCCGTTGCATCACTGGCATCGGGAGCAGGTCTTTCCGTCACGGAGTACGTGACGGCAGCCACGCGTGAGATGGCAGCCCTGGCCGGTATGGCGGACGAGCTCGTGGATGCGTTCGTGGAAGGCTGGCCTGCGTTGTTGGTGACGATGAGCGGCGCGACCGCCTTGTTCGCGGTCGCTGCCGTCGCCGGATCGGCGTCACGGTTCGACCAGCGGGTGAGAAGGTTCCCGGCCCTGGCCGATCTCGACCTCGACCCGAAGACGGCGTTGCTTGCCATCGCCGCTGTCGGCGCGTTGGCGGCAGGGCGTTTCGTGGCCGAGACCGCTCCCGTGGTCGAACAAGCGGGCATGAACCTGTTGGTGGTCGCCAGGATGGTGTTCCTCCTGCAGGGGGTCGCGGTCTTCGCGGGACTGTATCGCCGGGCAGGCGTTTCCCGGCCGTTCCGGTTCCTTGGGTTCGTGATCCTGGGTGTGACGGAGATGTTCTTCCCGGCGGTCAGCCTGACCGGCCTGGCGGACATCTGGCTCAACCTCCGGCGATTGCCGAGGGACGGAGCCATCCCCGGGGACCGGAAGGACGGTCCTGTGGGAACGTAGTCGAACGAAGCAGTACTGTACCGCGCCGCTTCAGCGGAGCGGCGAGGAACGAGTAGGAGAGACGATGAAAGTCATCCTTTTGTCCGATGTGAAGGGCAGGGGTAAGGAAGGCGACGTGATCGAGGTCGCACGTGGCTTTGCCACGAACTACCTGCTGCCCCGCAAGATGGCCATACAGGCCACCCCCGGCAACCTCAGGCAGCTCGAGGCCCGGGTGCACAACATCAAGAAGCGCGAAGAAGCCAAGCGTTCCGAGGCCGAGGTTCTGGCGGCGAAGGTCGAGGGTAGCTCGATCGTCATCGAAGCCAAAGCCGGCGACACCGGTAAGCTGTTCGGTTCTGTCACCGGAGGCATGGTGGCCGACGCGCTCATCGAGCAGATCGGCGTGGATGTCGACCGCAGGAGGCTCGATCTCCACGGCCACATCAAGACCCTCGGCGAGCACGTGATCGACGTGCGGTTGTACGACGATGTCACCGCGCAGGTGACTCTCAACGTCGTGCCGCTGGGTGGCGTTCCGGTAGCCGAGCCCGAGGCCCCTACTGCCGAGGAGATCGTCGCCGAGGCGGAGGCCATGGAGGCCGAGGCGGAGGCCGAGGCTGACGCCGTCGCGGAGGCCGAGGCTGCAGAAGACGACACCGAGGGCGAACCAGTCGAAGAGTAGTACGAGGCCGGGCAAGGGTGGCGCCGCCCGGCGGCGCCACGTACGCCCGATAAGGAGTGCTCGATGGCCGACGACGCTGTGCAGGCTCTGCGAGAGCGGGTCCCGCCGCACAACAACGAGGCCGAGCAGTCAGTGCTCGGCGCCATGTTCCTCTCCGTTGATGCGGTGGAGAGCTGTCTGGCGCTCGTCTCGGCGGAGGACTTCTACAGGCCCCAGCATCAGCGCATATTCGGCGCGATCCGTGATCTCCACCAGCGCGGCGAAGCGGTCGACCAGATCACTGTGGCCGCACGCCTTGAGTCCAACGGAGACCTGGAGGCAGCCGGCGGGAAGCCGTACCTGCTCGACCTCGCCGGTGCGGTGCCGTCGGCCGCCAATGCCGAGCACTACGCGCGCATCGTCAAGCGCACGTCGCTCCTGCGCCAGCTGATCGGCGCCGGTACGGCGATACAGGTGATGTCGTACGAGAACCCCGACGACATCGATGAAGTGGTAGAGCGTGCCGAGAAGGCCGTGTTCGACGTCACGAACAAGCGCGTCGCTTCGAAGTTCCAGGCGCTCGGCGATCTGATGAAGACGGGCTTCGAAGAGATCGAGCACCTCTACGACCACAAGTCGCATATCACCGGCGTGCCCACCGGTTTTCCCGACCTGGACAAGATCCTCGCGGGTATGCACCGCGGCGACCTGATCATCCTGGCCGCGCGACCCTCGGTGGGGAAGACGGCACTGGCGCTCAACATCGCCGTGAACGCCGCCAAGGCGGGCGCGTCCACGGCGGTCTTCAGTCTCGAGATGTCCGCCTCCCAGCTCGTGCAGAGGATCCTCTGTGCAGAGGCGCGGGTCGACTCCCAGAAGCTGCGTACGGGCTACCTCGCCGACGAGGACTGGCCCGCGCTCATGCAGGCGATGGGGCGCCTCGGGTCGATTCCGTTGTGGGTGGACGACACGCCGTCGATCTCCATACTCGAAGTGCGCGCGAAGGCGCGCCGTCTGCTGAGAGACCAGGGCCAGAAACTGATCGTGCTCGACTACTTGCAGCTGATGCAGCCGCATGGAAGACGCTCAGAGAACCGTCAGGTGGAGATAGCCGAGATCTCCCGTGGCCTCAAGATCCTCGCCAAGGAGCTCGACTGCCCGATCCTCGCGCTGTCGCAGCTGTCCCGTGCGGTGGAGCAGCGCACGTCCAAGCGGCCGCAGCTGTCCGACCTGCGCGAGTCGGGCGCCATCGAGCAGGACGCCGACGTGGTGATGTTCATCGACCGCAACACCGATCCCACAGCGGAGGCCGAAGGCAACCGTCCGGGCAAGGGCGAAGCGGAGATCATCGTGGCGAAGCACCGTAACGGACCCGTGGACAGCTGTAGGCTGGCGTACCTCGAACGCATCACGCGTTTCATGCCGCTCGCGCGCACACCGTAGAGACGGGACCGGTTGGAGGGAATCGTCATGGGCGACGACCGATACGATGTGATCATCGTGGGGGCGGGACCCGCCGGCATCTTCGCGGCGATCGAGCTCATCCACGCACACTCCGATCTGCGGATACTCCTCCTAGAGCGGGGCAAACCGATCGCACAGCGCTCGTGTCCCGCCCGTGAGACCTCGTGCGTGAGCTGTCCCACCTGCGCGATCATGACCGGCTGGGGAGGCGCAGGAGCATTCTCCGACGGCAAACTCACCCTCTCCACCGATGTGGGCGGGTGGCTGGGCGAGTACGTGGGCGCGGACAGTCTCGAGCGGCTGGTGGATGACAGCGACGCCATCTGGCTGCGTTTCGGCGCTACGCCGCAGGTCCACGGTCCCGACCCCTCCACCGCCGAGAAGCTCGTCCACGACGCGACGCTCGCGGGGATGCGCCTCGTCCCCATGCGGATCAGGCACATCGGCAGCGACCGATCACCCGACGTGCTGCAGGCGATGCACGATCATCTCGCCGAGGTGGGCGTGGAGATACGCACGAGCACCGAGGTGGCGCGCATCGTCGCGCGCGATGATCGTGTGGAGGGTGTCGAGCTCACCGACGGCACGAGCATCCGCGCCGGTGTGGTGATAGCGGCTCCCGGCCGCGACGGGGCCGACTGGCTTGCCGGACAGGCCCGTTCCCTCGGCATCCCGCTTGCCAACAACGCGGTGGACATCGGCGTACGGGTGGAGGTGCCCGCTCCGGTGATGGAGCCGCTGACCGACCACCTCTATGAGGCCAAGCTCATCCAGTACTCGCGTAGCTTCGGCGACCAGGTGCGTACGTTCTGCATGAACCCCTATGGTGAAGTGACCACGGAGAGCTACGGCGATATCGTCACCGTGAACGGTCACTCGTATGCGGACAAGCGGACCGGCAACACCAACTTCGCGGTCCTCGTGAGCCAGAGTTTCACGCGCCCGTTCCAGGAGCCCATCACGTACGGGACGTCGATAGCCCGTCTTGCGAACCTGCTCGGCGAAGGGATCCTCGTACAGCGTTTGGGCGATCTGCGCGCTGGCCGACGTTCCACGGCCAAGCGCCTGGCGCAGTCCATCGTCGAGCCCACGCTTCGGAGCGCGGCGCCCGGGGACCTGTCGTTCGTCCTCCCGTACCGGCACCTCACCGACATCCTCGAGTTCATCGAGTCGCTCGACGCGCTCGCACCAGGCGTCGCCTCCGACGGGACGTTGCTCTACGGGATCGAGGTGAAGTTCTACTCGTCACGGCTGGAGCTCGACAACGACCTGCAGACACGCATCGCCGGACTCTACGCGGTGGGCGACGGCGCAGGCGTGACGAGAGGCCTCGTGCAGTCGGGCGCGAGCGGACTCGTTGCGGCGAGGGCGGTAGCGGCCAAGCTCTGAGCGCGCTATCTGAGCAGGTTGCGCACCTCGGTGACGATACTCTCGGGGAGAGCCACGGCGCCGCCGTAGACCTGTACCAACTGCACGGTCGGCTCAGTGGAGTCCACGAGCGTCCTGGGTTCCGGTACGAGTCCGGATGGACTCGTCAGGATCAACGGTGACGCCCATGATTCGCAGGCCACCCCGCCTCCAAGCGCATCGGCGAAGTTCGTGCCCGTGGCAACGCCGAGCGCGAAGTACGGACGGTATGGGGCGCCAAGGACCTCCTCGAGTGCGATGGCCGTCGTATACCGGTTCGATCCGTAGATCCGGACAGCCTCGTCCACCATCAGCCGTGCCGCTACGCGGTCCAAGATGGCGTTCGGGCCTCCCGCCACCACTGCGAATTCGATGTGCCGGTCCCAGAAGACGCTCGAGGTCTCCGGGGGTATCGCGTCGGGCTGCACGAGGAGAATGGGCACCTGGTACCAGTACGCCCACGGTGAGACGGCCAGAGCATCGGCGAAGTCGTCTCCTCGCACGACGAACACCTCGGGCGATTCGTTCCGGGCCAGCACGTGGCGTGCGATCAGCGCTGCGGTGTCATAGCGGTTCTTGCCGGCGAAGCGTGTGACCGAGTAGCCCTCCGAGCGAAGTGCGTTCTCGACCGATGTTGAGATGACGCTCGTGCTACCGGCCAGGAAGACCCGCCACACTCCGAGACGCTCCAGGTCTGCGAGGAGACCGGGGGGAGGCGCGTTGGTGGGCGTGAGGAGCAGCGGGGTGTCATACAGGCCGCACAACCCCGATGCGGCGAGCGCGTCCGGATAGTCGGCCCCGGTGGCGATGACCGCGCTCCCGGTCTCGGTGAAGTTGTACCGGGAGATGGCGATCGCGGTCTGGTAGCGATCCGCCCCCGACACGCGCTGCGGCGTGGCAGGCACCGGCTGCGCCGACAGGGGCGGGGACATCGGCTCCTCGATCCCTCGGGCAGCGTCGATCACGGACACCTTGTACCAGTACGTCGTACCGTTCGCGAGCGGGGTGTCCCACCAGAAGGGATCGTCGCTTGAGATCATCGGTGCGTACGTGCCGAACTGCGACGATGCGCGCCAGAACCGGTACTCCGCGTCGACGACGTCTGTCGTCTCCTCGCACATCACGAGCACGAGCTGGTTTCCCGGTACCGCATGTGCTCCGGGCGGAAGCGGAGGGACGGGCTCCGACTGATCAGCAGCGGCGGGATCGATGGTCGGCGCGGGGGCTCCCTTGGCGCCGAGCGCGGCACCCGCCCCCAGCGCTTCGTAGGGACCCGTGGCGTCTCCGTTGACGATTCCGGCGAGAGTCCAGGAGCCGATCTATCCACGGTAGGCGCACGCCTCGGCAAAGCGCACCGACAACACGCCCGGATCCTCGTGAGTGACGACGGCGGGAAACACCCACTCGGACAGTCCCGAGTAGATCGCGTCCAGTTCCGAGAGCCGCCCGGACCACAGCACGAGTATCTCGGACGCATCCAGGGAATCGAGCATCGAGGCGGTCTCGGTGGGCACGGAACAGTCGCCGGCGCTGACGTTATCGACCATCAGGATGGGGATATGGCGCGCCCACGAGACCGAGCCGGCCACGACTGCGCCCCTCCACTCGTCCACCAGGATCACCGAGTCGGGCATCGCCGCGCCGAGTTCGGCCTTCATCCGTTGCGCCACATTGGCCGCACGCGCCGTCGCTGTGGTGCCGCCTAAGCGTTCCGTGGCGATGCCGAGGTCCTCGATCGCCGCCTGCACCTGGCTGCCGATCACCGATGTGTCGCCGATAAGGAAGACCTTGGTGACGCCCAGGTCAGTGAGTGCGTTGCGGGTCACACCCGGGAGGGAAGACTGCAGCGTGGCGAGGACGGGCGCGTCGAACACGCCGGCGAGGCCCGAGGCGAACCCGCAACCGTAGGCCTGTTCGCCGCTGACGATGACGGCGACGTCCGCGGAGGAGAATGCGCGGTACGCCGACTCGGCTGCCGTAGCGAAGCGGTCGGCGCCCGCTATGCGGCTGACGATCAGGTCGCTCGCAAGGGGAGCGACGCCCTCGGCCGAGAGCCCGCTTGCCGCAACCTGCGCATCGATGGCGTCAGCGTCGGCCCCGCCCGCCGCGGTGCCGGCGAGGACGTGCGCCTGGCTCGCCCTGTCGGGTGACGCCGCCGGGTCGCCGACCGTGCCGCTACTGACCGCCTCTCTGAGCGTACCGGTGTGGCGCAGCGTAGTGACCGCCGTGGCGGTTTCCATCGGCATCCACGCGGACGCGGCGCTACTCGCTATGAGCGACGCTACGACCACAAGACACATGGCACGGCCAAGAGAGCTGTACTTCATCAGGAGTCCCCTCGCAGAGTGAGGGCGCGGATCGCACCCCTGATAGGTCTTCGTTATGGAAC
>DSAI01000130.1 GCA_011372845.1 Actinomycetota bacterium | reverse complement strand
TAGCGGCCACACTTGCTCATCGCTGATGATCGCGCACCGCGATCAGGCTCCAGGGCGCCTGAAGGCGTCTTGCTTGCCAGGTACGTGGTCGACGCGATGGTGTCTCGGACGAACACGTCCCGTTCGCCATCATAGAAGGTGTTCTGGTCGTCCGGGGAGAGGTTGGACGCGCGCGAATCGAACGCCACACAGCGCCCGTCATAGCTGATGCTGATCCCGCGGCTCGAGCCGTCACCAGGATCGCCCGCAGGGGAGGCACTCACCAGGTCCGGTCCAAGGTACCGCCACCATCCTCCGTATGCTGCGCCCGGAGATAATGCGAGCAGCATCACGACCGCTATCGCGAGCACGACACGCTCCTCCCTCGCCGATGTCGTGATGCGGCCGTCCGTCGGTTGCCCATGCACGCCTCCTTCTCTTGTGAGCTTTGGTCACGATTCAGCGCAGGGCCATACAGCGTGTGTACCGACCGTCGCTGAGGCTCCCCCGCCCCCCGCATATCCATGCGATTCCCAAAACCTGGATGCTTCAACCGTATGCCGTCGGTGTCGTTCCCGCAAACGTTCGTGTCCGCGGACTCGCCTTCGCAGCTTCCCCTTCGAGCGGATCAGGCTCTTGACTGAACGCACATGAAGGTGTAAGGTTAGCACGTACTAAGTCAGCGATACCGCTGACACGGCACGGCACTGATCGGGAGGTGGCAGCCATGCCACGAGGCGATGGTAGTGGACCGACGGGACAGGGTCCCATGACGGGGCGGGGCGCGGGGTACTGCGTCGGCCCCGCAGATGTTCCTCCGGCACGCGGATTCTTCGGGCGCGGCTTGAGGCGAGGCGCAGGCCGGGGTTTTGGTTTCAGGGGCGCCGGGTACGGCCCCGTCGCTCCTGGTTACTACGACCCTGAGACCGATAAGCGCTTCCTGAGCGACCGGGCGGATGCCCTGACTGCTGAGCTCGACCGCGTGAAGCGGCTGCTCAAGGACACCGGGCCGTCAGTGTCCTGAGATCGCGTGCGATCTCGGGCGAATCGAGCCACACAGGAGAGTCGACATGCCCAGACGGGGACCAGGGAGAGGGATGCGGGGCAGAGGTAAGGCCCCGGTTCCGTTCCAGCACACTACAGGCGACACGCTGCTCGCGCTCCACACGGGAGAGAAAGCGCGCATCGCCGAGATACTCGGCGGGCCGCAACTCGAAGCCCGTCTCGGCAACATGGGTCTGCGTCTGGGCAAGCAGGTGACCAAGGCCAGCGCGATGCCGGCTGGCGGTCCCGTCACGGTGGAGTGTGACGGCTTCAGGGTGGCTCTCGGGCGCGGGATAGCGGGCCGCGTGAGAGTCGAGCGGCCGCAGGCACCCGGGGATCCGTCGGACGGCAACGGGGCCAAGCCGTGAGCAGTCCGAGCGACAGTACGACCCCGAGCGCCCCTGCTGCCGACAGGGGCGCTCTTCGCGTGCTGTTGGTGGGAAACCCCAATGTGGGCAAGAGCGTGGTCTTCTCGCGCCTCACCGGTGTGGGGGCGATGAGTTCGAACTATCCCGGCACCACCGTCGAGTTCCTCGAGGGCGAGATGCGCCTCGGCGGGGCACGGGTGCCGGTGATCGACGTACCGGGCACCTACAGCCTCGAAGCCACCTGTGCGGCCGAAGACGTGGCCTGCGAGATCGTCGACAGGGGCGGCGTCGTGCTCAACGTGGTGGACGCCACCAATCTCGAGCGCAACCTCGCCCTCACGTTGCAGCTCCGGCAACGGGGTCTGCCGATGGTCGTGGCCCTGAACCTCTGGGACGAGACCAAGCATCGCGGGATCTCCATCGATCATGAGGCGCTCTCACGCCGCCTTGGCGTACCCGTGGTGCCCGTCTCGGCGATCGCAGGCGTGGGCATCAAGGAGCTCGTTGACGTGCTGGAGACGGCCGCCGTTGCCGAGGCGCCCGAGCCCCGGGCCCCCGGCGACGTGTGGTGCGAGATCGGCTCCATCATCTCGGAAGTGCAGCACATCGAGCCCAAGCGCCACGCCTGGCGTGACCTTCTCGAGGAGGCCAGCGTCAGGCCGGTGAGCGGCACGGTCATCGGCGCGGCGGCGATCATCGCCGCGTTCGCGTTCATCAGGTTCATCGGCGAGTCGATCATCGGGATGGTGATGGATCCGCTGTTCGAGGGGCTCTGGATGCCGGTGGTCTCGGCCCTCTCCGAGACGCTGGGCGGGGGCGGGTTCGTCCACGACATCCTGGTGGGCGGTTACGTGGTGGTGGACGGCGTGCGCACCCTCGACCTCGTACAGTCGTTCGGCCTCCTCACAACGGGCCTCTACGTCGTCTTCGGCATGGTCCTTCCGTATGTGTTCGCCTTCTACAGTGTGCTTGGCCTGATGGAGGACATCGGGTATCTGCCGCGGCTCGCGATACTGCTCGACAGCCTGATGCACCGTCTCGGGTTGCACGGGTACGCGGTGATCCCGCTCCTGCTCGGCTTCGGGTGCAACGTGCCCGGCATCCTTGCCACGCGCGTACTGGACACTCGCCGGGAGCGCTTCATCGCCGCCACGCTCATCTCCATCGGTGTGCCGTGCGCGTCGCTGCAGGCGATGATGTTCGGGCTGCTGGCGCCGCACGGCCTGCGGTACGTGCTGCTCGCGTACGGGATCATGGCGGTCGTGTGGTTCGTGCTCGGCAACGTCCTGCGGCTCACAAGCAAAGACTTCCTGCCCGAGATAATCCTGGAGATCCCACCGTACCGGCGGCCGTCGTTCACCACGCTGTGGAAGAAGCTGGCCATGCGCCTGCGGGGATTCCTGCTCGAGGCCGTACCGGTGGTGCTCATCGGGGTGGTTGCGATCGACCTCGTGTACATGAGCGGCGCGTTCGAAGCGATCGCCGGGGCCGTGGAGCCCCTCATGGAGCGCGTCTTCGGCCTCCCTGCCGAGGCTGCGCTGGCTCTCGTGCTCGGCTTCCTGCGCAAGGATGTCGCCGTGGGCCTGCTGGCGCCGCTGGCACTCGCGCCGCTGCAGCTCGTGAAGGCATCGGTCCTGCTCACGCTCACGTTCCCCTGCGTGGCCACGTATGCGGTGATGCTCCGCGAGCTGGGGTGGCGCGACACGGCCAAGGCCACAGGGCTGATGGTGGCGGTCGCTCTCTCGGCGGGTGTCGTGATGAACCTCCTGTTCTGAGCGGGCGCCTCTCGGGCGATACCAGGTACATGAAGGGGGTGCGCGAGTATGGTCAAGGCCGCTGGTCCCCGGCACGTCTACGGCCCGGTGCCCTCGCGTCGGCTCGGCCGCTCACTCGGCGTGGATCTGGTGCCGTACAAGACATGCACGTACGACTGCGTGTACTGCCAGCTCGGCCGCACCACCGATCTCACGGTCGAGCGCCGTGCGCATGTCGATGTGGATGCCGTGCTCGACGAGATCGAGTGTGCGCTCGGGTCCGGTCAACGGCTCCACTACATCACCCTGGCCGGCTCGGGAGAGTCCACGCTTGATTTGGGCATCGGGGACATCATCGCCGGCATCAAGGGGTTCTCGGACGTGCCGCTGGCGGTTCTCACGAACGGCTCGCTGCTGTGGATGGCTGAGGTGCGCGAGGCGCTCATGGGCGCCGACCTCGTCATACCTTCTTTGGACGCCGGTGACCGCTCCTGGTTCTACCGGGTCAACCGGCCCCATCCATCGATCGACTTCGAGGTCATGGTGAGCGGTATCGAGGCGTTCACGAGGGCGTTCGCCGGCGAGGTCTGGCTCGAGGTCATGCTTCTCGCAGGAGCAACCGGGACCCCGGACGAGGTCGCTTCGATCGCAGACCGTGTGCGCAGGATCGCTCCCGACCGCGTGCAGCTCAACACCGCGTGGCGTCCACCCGCCGAGGCCAGCGTGCGCCCTCTTCCCAATGTGCGGCTGGAACGGTTCGCAAGCGCGTTCCCGGGCGTGGTGGACATCGTTGCCGAGCGGCCGGAGCACCTCTCGGAGGGTACGGGCGCGGCTGGCATCAAGGACGAGGACATCCTCAGTCTGGTGTCGCGGCGGCCGTGCACGCTCGAAGACATCGCGGACGGTCTCGGGGCGCATGTCGCGGAGGTTCTCAAGCACCTCGATGCGCTCAGGACGGCGGGCCGCATCACCGCGGCAGCGCGTGAGGGCCGGATCTTCTGGATACCGTCCTGACGTGACACGGGCGTGAGGTAGTATCTGGATGTGCCCGCGACCCGCAACGAGCCCGAGGGAGATGTCGATCATGGCCGAGACGACCCCTGGCGGACCACCCGATCCTGAGAAGCGCGGATGCTTCACGGTAGCGCTGGGTGTCGTGCTCGTGCTCGCGGGCATTCCGATGCTCGTCTGCCCCGGCCCCGGCATGGCGACGATAGCTGCCGGCATCGGCATGATCGGTGTCGGCCTCGGCCTCAAGCGAAGAGGCGATGGATGATGGAGGCGCGGGCGAGCGTGCACATCGGCCGGTCACCGGAAGCGGTGTTCGACTTCATATCGGATCCGGCCAACGATCACGCGTGGCGTTCCCACCTGATATCGTCGCGCGGCCGCATCACCGGCACGGGAGACCGTGTCACGCACACCTACTCCTACCAGGGTCGAACCGCTACGATCGACCTCGAGGTCACGGAACACAGGCGGCCTGAGCGGCTCACGCTCACCATCCGCGACCCCGCGAAGATCAGGATCACCCTCGGCTGTCGTGCCGAGGACGGCGGCACGCGCGTGTCTGCCACGATCCGCGGCGAACTGCCGCTAGCGGCCAGGGTGTTCGCGGGCCGGATCCAGAAGGAGGCGGACGAGTTGGTCCGTGCCGATCTCGCCAGCCTGAAGCGCGCTCTGGAGACATCCTTACTGCTATCATGCAGATGAGTGCCCATACCATTCACGCGAGTATCCGGACCCCCTGCACGCGTGAGTGCTGACGTCCCGCGTCGATGGGAGGGGGAGCATGAGCGGTAGGCGTGCGGTCGTCCGCGCGGTCTTGGCATGCGCGTGCCTGCTCGTTCCGTCTGTCGTCTCGTGTAGCGCTCCCGATCATGCTCCAACCGCTGAGCCGCCCCACGTGCGGCTCGGCCTCAGTCGCGAGAACCTCTCGGCATTGGCGTATGTGGCCGACGAGGAAGGCATCTTCAGCGATCATGGGCTTGATGTGGAGCTCGTTGAGTACTCGAGCAGCCAGATCACCTATGAAGCGGTGGTCACGGGAGAAGTGGACGCCGCGCTCTGCGCCGATACTCCCATCGTGCTCGGGGCGCTGGAAGGTGATCTCGTGACGATCATCGCCACGGTGGCTACTGACAGCAACGATATCCGGGTGGTCGCTCGTGCCGACGCGGGTATCTCACGCCCCGAAGACCTGGAGGGCAAGCGCATCGGTACGCGGCAGGGAACGGCCGCCCACTTCTTCCTGCACAGCTTCCTGATCGTCAATGGCATGTCCGAGGGGGATGTGGAGGTCGCGTTCGGGTCGTTCGAGGCGGTCGCCCATGAGGTGGCCGCCGGCCAGCTCGACGCCGCCGCCCTGGGGCAGCCGTTCATCTCGCAACTCGAAGAGGCGCTCGGAGATGAGTTCGTCCTCTTCGAGCAGCACGGTCTCTACGGCAAGACGATGAACCTGTGCGTTGGGCCCGACAGCGCCCTTGCCGATGGTACGCGGGTGCAGCTGGTGCGTTCGTTCGTGGACACGGAGCGACGGCTGCTCACCGATACGTCGGCCCAGCCGGCCGAACATGTGGCGGCATCACTCGACATCGACATCGACGACCTCTGCGATTGAATGTTCTCCGAGGGGGCGGTCAGCCTCAGCCAGGCGCTCGTGATGACCCTTGAGGACCAGTCGCGATGGGCCATCGGTTCCAGCGTCGTTGCTGATCCGACTCCGTTCGATGCCCTCGCTCTGATCGACACGCGGTATCTGGATGCTGTCGACCCCGATCGGGTGAGCGTCATCCGATGAAGATCCGCGATCGCATCCTGTGGAGCGTGGTCACGGCCATCGCTATCGCGGTTGCCACGTCGGTCGTGCTGTGGACGGGGCTCGACTCGGTGCGTACGGCCGTGGAGCGCAACGACGCGGTGGCCTCGGCGCTCAATCAGTGCTTCGAGCTCTCCGTGCTCACCACCGATTACCTGGTGTACTACGAGCCTCGTGCGCAACGTCAGTGGGCGGATAAGCACGCCAGTCTCGGAGAGGCGCTGGCCGAACTCGACAGCGGCATCCCGCAGGACGAAGTGATACTCGAGCGGGTGCGTGAGCGGCACGTTGAGGCGGGGCAGGTGTTCGAGGACATCGTCCAGGCGCACGCCCATGGTGGGAGTGGCGAGTTCGGCCCCGAGGTATCTCGTGAGTTGGAGATCCGCCTCACGGCGCGACTGTTGATCGTGATGCAGTCGATGGTCTCCGATGCGGTCACACTCGGCGAGCACTCATCTCTGGCGGCGATCGATGCGCAGACGACAACGACCAACATGGTGCTTGGCATCGCGCTGGGCGCGGTGGTGATCATGGGTGGTATCGGCTTCTCCACGCTGTTCACGGTCGTAAGGCCGCTCGAGCGGTTGAGGATGGCCGTGCACGAGGTGGGGCAGGGCGACCTGCACGCACGGAGTGGCCTTGACAGCACCGATGAGGTGGGCGACCTGGCAACCGCATTCGACGGCATGGTGGGCGCGCTTCAGCGTTCGTACGAGCAGCTGGAGTCGGAGATCAGCGTGCGCCGAAACGCCGAGGCGGAGCTGGGCGAGTACCGCGACCACCTCGAGCAGCTGGTGGACAAGCGTACCGAGGAGCTTCTGAGGCTCAACGAGGACCTTATCCGGGCAACGCGCGCCAAGGACGACTTCCTCGCCTCGATGAGCCACGAGCTGCGGACCCCGCTGAACTCCATCATCGGCTTCACGGAGATCATGCTCCGGGGGCTCGCCGGCGATCTCAACGATGAGCAGCGGCGGCAGCTCCGCATGGTGCACGAGTCGGGGCAACAGCTCCTGCTCCTGGTGGACGACGTGCTCGATCTGGCGCGCATCAACGCTGGGCACATCAAGGTGAGCGCCGAGGAGTTCTCGCTGGTGGAAGCGGTGAGCCGACTGACGGAGATGATGCAGCCGCTCGCAGTCGCCAAGGACCTCGATCTCTCCTATCGGTTCGACGGCAACGCGCCCAACGCAATCCGCAGCGACCGCGGGAAGATCGATCAGATCATGCTCAACCTACTGTCCAACGCCATCAAGTTCACCGAGGAGGGCTCAGTGCTGGTGGTCGTGCGTCCTCACGGCGACTCGATGGTGGCGCTGGACGTCATCGACACGGGCATCGGGATCCCACCCGAGGAGAGGGAGTCGATATTCGAGCAGTTCCACCGCGGCCATCATGATCTCGCCGCCACGCACCCAGGTACCGGTTTGGGGCTGCCGATATCGAAGCGTCTTGCGGAGGTCCTCGGGGGGCGTCTCGAGGTAGAGAGCGGCAACGGTGACGGGTCGGTGTTCACCCTTGTGGTGCCGATCGCTCATCCTTCTGAACGTATCGAAAACGGATAGAAAAGAAGGAATTCGTCTTGGCAAGAGGAAATCCCTCTTGTAACGTGGCGTTACAATACTCGGCCTCGGGGGAGGGAACATGGGCGTCTACTATCTGGATGAACGGCAGTTCACCGCGTTCGTCACTGCGGTGATCCAAGCGAAACGTGTGGTCGGACCTGTGGCACGTCGTGCCAGGTTCGCGTACGAAGACCTGGAGAGCGCTGACGATCTGCGGCTGGATTTCGACGTCACCATCCTGCCGCCGAAGTCAGTGTTCTTCCCGCCGGAACAGGCGATCGCCCGCTTCGATGGCGATGAGGTCTCGAGTTGCATCTGTCCGGTCGACACCGTGCTCTTCGGCGTGCACTTCTACGACGTGAAGGCGATCGACCAGCTCGACTTCCTGTTCCGCGAGAACAACGCCGATTGGGACTACCTGTGCCAGCGCGAGGCCACCACGATCGTTGGCTCGAACATCCAGGCGGTGTCATCGCGCGCATTCTGGGATTCTGTAGGCACGGAGGTCCAGCCGCTGGGCCACGACGCGTTCCTTACCAAGATCGGCTCCGGCTACGTGTTCAAGACCCGTACTCCCAAGGGCGAGGCGCTCCTGGAGTACGGCGACTTCCGCGAGGCCACGCAGAACGAGATCGCCGAGGCCGAGCGTGTGAACGCGGCCGTCATGGGCACGTGTTCCGAGCGGCTCGCCTACACCACCGAGCAGATCGCCGAGAAGGTCCGCGACTCCTTCGGTAACGAGAAGATGTGGGACGAGCTGGCCGAGCGTTGCTTCTCGTGCGGCTCGTGTAACACGGTCTGTCCCACGTGCTACTGCTTCGACGTGGTGGACTCCTGGAACCTCGACCAGAAGTCGGGGTCGCGCACGAGGTATTGGGACGCGTGCCTTACCCGGGAGTTCGCGGCGGTGACTGGCGCAGGCGGCTCCAAGGAGAACTTCCGCGAGCACCACAGTTCGCGGTTCCGCCACCGGTTCATGCGCAAGACCACCTACCTCAACGACAAGCTCGGCGGCCCGGCGTGTGTAGGCTGCGGGCGCTGCTCGCAAGCGTGCACGGCCGATATCGCCGACCCTGTCCGAGTCATCACCAAGATCATGGAGTGGACGTCATGAGTACCCAGACGATGCAGTCCAACGGATGTCAGTGCGAGCAGGAGAGCCTCTTCCTGCCGCGGAAGGCGAAGATCCTTCACACCGCCCAGCCCACCGCGAGCGAGAAGCACTTCACGCTCCAGATGGTGGACGGCGAGCCGTTCGAGTTCGAACCTGGGCAGATCCTCGAGGTGGGCGTGATGGGGTTCGGCGAGATCCCCATCGGCATCGCCAGCTCACCCACTC
>DSAI01000081.1 GCA_011372845.1 Actinomycetota bacterium | reverse complement strand
CGCGCGACTCCTCCGGAACGGCCTCGCGCCACCGGTCGATGGCTTCCATCATCCGCACCTCCTCATATCCGTCGTCAGGTCCGTACTCTCTCTATGTTCCCTCCCGAGCGGCCTTCATCGCCGTCCCCGCGTTCTGTGCGGGGCCGATACGCTACACTTCCCACGACGGCACACGGGCGGGAGGCTGATGGACGCACACGGGCAGGGGTCGGGCTGGACACCCGCACGCAGGAGCGTGGCTGCATGGGTCCTCTACGATCTCGCCAACACGACGTTCGCGCTCGGCGTCGGCAGCAGGTACTTCGGTCTGTGGCTCGTAGAGCACCGCGGCGGCTCCGACTGGATGTTGAGTGCGGCCATCATCCCGGCCATGGTCGCGGTCATCGTGCTGGGTCCGTGGCTCGGCGCCCTTACCGACCACCGGGGTCGGCGCGTCCCCTACCTGGCTGTCTCCACGCTCGTCTGCGTCGCTGCCACGGCGCTCCTGGCCACATGGGGCGTCGTGCCCTCGCTCGTGTTCTACGCGATAGGCACGGTGGGATTCCATCTGGGAGCCCTCGTCTACGACGCGCTGCTTCCCGACGTCAGCACCGAGCGGACGCGAGGACTCGTCTCGGGTATCGGAGTGGCGATCGGCTACATCGGTTCCGCCCTCGCTCTGGGCATCGGCGTCTACCTGCTGCCAAAGGCAGGATACGCCGCCGTGTTCCGGGCGCTTGCTGTGGCGTTCCTCGTGTTCGCGCTACCGGCGTTCGTATGGATCCGTGAGCGTCCGCGGCCCCGGCTTCCGGGGATGCCGCCCGGTCTTGGATCCGTGTTCATTGCGATGGGCGACGCGTGGAAGAGTGCGGCGCAACACAAGGGTGTGGTGAGGTTCCTCATCGGGCGGTTCCTGTACACGGATGCCATCAACACGGTCTTCCTGTTCAACGCGGTGTTCGCGAAGATGGAGCTCGGTTTCACCGACGCACAGACCGACCGCCTCGCGCTCCTGGGCATCACCTGCGCAGGGCTCGGCGCGATGGTGGCGGGGCGGCTTGCTGACAAGTACGGCTCCAAGCGTCTGCTCATGGCCGCGCTCGGGTCGCAACTGGTGGGATTGGCTGCGGCCATCATCGCGGCGGTGAGCGGCGTGCAGGCTGTCGGTTGGCTTGTGGCGATCGGCGGCGGCGCCGGCATCGGCGGCGCCTGGGCGGCGGACCGCGTGCTCATGACGCAACTGTCGCCTCCGGCGAAACTCGGCGAGTTCTTCGGCCTGTACGCGATCGTCGGTCGCTTCGCAACGGTGCTCGGCCCGTTCATGTGGGCGCTGGTGGCCGACGGGATGGGTCTTGGACGCACGTGGGCGCTCGCGTCGCTCGGGGTGTTCATCGTTGCGGCGGTGTTCGTGCTGCGGCCGGTCGAGCCGCCACGCTCCGATGGGGTCGAGGTGCGACCAGCGCCGGAGGAGGCCGCATGACACAGACTCTGCTGATCGAGCCGGACCTTGTTCGCCGCGTCGAGGCGGTAGGCGTGTCCGATCTTGCGCGATGTGTGGACGAGGCACGTGCGAGCGCCATCTACCCTGAGGCCACCACCTTCAGGGTCGGCGGCGGGGGAGCCTTCTGGTACTCCCATGGCAACATCGTGAACTCCGCGTTCGGTCTCGGCATGAGCGGTCCGGTCGAGCAGGAGGAGGTAGCGGCGCTCATCGCCTTCTTCGCCGAGCGTGATGAACAGGCGCGGATCGATGTGTGTCCGTACGCGGATGCCTCCCTGATGCGCTGGCTGGCCACGTATGGCTTCGTTGCGACGGGATTCGAGACCGTACTTCTGCAGCTACTCGGCGATGGGGAGGACGGCATCGACCACTCGTGTGGGCTGGTCCGGCCGGACGGACCGTTGGTGACGGTGCGTCAGGCGATGAGCGCCGAGGACCTGGAGCTCTGGGCGGAGTTGGAGGCGCGCGGGTTCAAGGACGGTGCGGTGACCGACGAGGATATGGCGCTCGCGCGGGCGATCGCCCGGAGGCGCGATGCGGTGCATCTCGTCGGCTATGTGGACGGGCAGCCCGCCGGCACCGGGATGCTGGTGATCGGCGATGGTGCGGCGATGCTCAACGGGGACGCCACGCTTCCGGCGTTCCGCAACAAGGGAGTACAGATGGCGTTGCTCCGCACGCGGCTGCAGTTGGCCGTCGAGGCCGGGTGTGACCTTGCGGTGATCGAGGCCTCACCCGGCGGCACGTCGGAGCGCAACCAGCAGCGGGCCGGGTTCCGAGTGGCTTACACGCGGGTGACGATGGAGTTGCCCAAGCACGTGTGACCGCGGATCGCGGGCGGCGGTCAAGACCTGTCGCTCGCTATACCGGTGGAGCACGCACGCGTGAGAAGGGAGACCGTCATGGCCGCTCATCCTACCGTCGCCTTCGTCGGCACCGGGGTCATGGGTGCCGCGATGGCGGGCAACCTCATGCAGGCGGGGTATCCGCTCGTGGTCCACAATCGGAGCCGGACGAAAGCCGAACCGCTGCTCGCTGCCGGGGCGGCGTGGGCCGACTCCGCGGGCGAGGCGGCTTCCAGGGCGGAGATCACCATCACCATCGTGGGATATCCGCACGATGTCGAGCACGTCTATCTGGGCACGGACGGCATCGTGGATCGCGCGGTGCAAGGGGCTCTGCTCGTGGACATGACCACGTCGACTCCGTCGTTGGCCATGCGCATCGCAGGGGCCGCCGCTGCGCGGGGTCTCACCGCGCTGGATGCGCCAGTGTCCGGCGGCGACGTGGGCGCACGCAACGGGACGCTTACGATCATGGCGGGCGGGGAGCGCGCAGGGTTCGAGCGGGCGCTCCCGCTCTTCGAGGTCATGGGTAAGACCTACTCCCACATGGGTGGGCCGGGCGCGGGTCAGCACACCAAGATGGCCAACCAGATCGGGATCTCGGGTACGATGCTTGGCCTGGTGGAGGCGCTGCAGTACGCGAAGGCCGCCGGCCTCGACCTGGAGAAGGCGCACGCGGCACTCTCAGGAGGGGGCGCGAACTCATGGTCGTGGGGTGCGTACGGCCCACGGATCATCGCAGGGGACTTTGCCCCGGGCTTCTTCGTGAAGCACTTCGTGAAGGACCTCCGCATCGCCATCGAGGAGGCGCATCGTCTCGATCTTGCTCTGCCCGGTCTGGAGCTTGCCGAGAGGCTGTACACGCGTCTGATGGAACACGATGGAGCCGAACTCGGCACCCAGGCGCTGTGGTTGCTCTATGAGAACAGGGATGTGGGGATATAGCCGCATAGGCGTAGGTATCGTGGTGTACCAGGTGAGCGTTCACCTGCACACGGGACAGGGGGTCTGTGATGGGCGACAGCGTTGGGGCACGCGTGCCGGTCCGACTTGGCGACTTCGTTGCCGCGCACGCACAGCAGGACACGGGTGGCACGTGGCAGCTCGAGAGCAAGAAGATGCTGGAGATCCACCTCGACAACAGCACGGTGTTCACGAAGATGGGTGCGATGATCGGATACTACGGGCGACTCGGTTTCGAGTGCGCCGGTGCGGGCAGCGCGGGCAAGTTCCTCAAGACGATGGCGACAGGCGAGAAGGCGGCGACCACCAAGGTCACCGGTTCGGGCATCTTGTACAGCGCCGACCAGGGCAAGGAGATCACGATCCTGCACCTGGACAACGAGTCGATCTTCGTGAACGGGAGCGACTGCCTGGCGTATTCGGACTCGCTGGCATGGGACATCGTGCTGACGGGCGGAGCGAGCATGATGGCGGGCGGTCTGTTCTCGCTGAAGCTGTCGGGCACCGGCTACGTGGCCATCACCACGCATGGCAGGCCGCTCGTCCTCGGCGTGGCGCCCAACTACCCGCTCTTCACCGACCCTAACGCCACGGTGGCGTGGTCGGAGGGCATGCAGACCTCGGTGAAGACCGACGTGAACCTGAAGACGTTCATCGGCCGGGCGAGCGGTGAGACGCTCCAGATGCGTTTCGACGGCCAGGGCTTCGTGGTGGTGCAGCCGTACGAGGAGGTCGTGGCCGCAAGCGGGGGCGGGTCGTGACCGAGCGGCGGACGGCACCGCCGGAGGGGCGGCGCGTGACGATCGAGATCACGGAGATCCAGGGTACCGGCGCGTGCTCGATCGGACATGCGGTTGGCGACCGATGGGAGGTCGGCTCCGCGCTCGTTCCCGCCGGCATCTGCGGCTGGGCGTACGCGGCGATGCTGCCGTTCCTGCAGCCGCTGCGCTTCGGCGGGAGCTTCCCCTGGGAGGCCGAGGGCGAGGCGCTCGTATGCTGCCCCGACCCGGCGAATCCGGTGGTGTTCCGGTTGCGCGTGGCGGACTGACTGGTATGGCAGCGAGGGGAAGCTAAGCGCAGTCTCCGCAGGCGCGGTCTTTGCGCCGAGGACAGCAAGCGTGCTTCACCCTTGCTGCCATGCGTGTCGGTCACTTCGACATGCTCGGCCGGAAACGCCGCAGCATGAGCGAGCTGGTCACGACGCTCACGGACGAGAGCGCCATCGCGGCGCCGGCGAGCTCGGGCTTGAGCAGGCCGAGGGCGGCTACCGGGATGCCGAGCGAGTTGTAGCCGAGCGCCCAGAAGAAGTTCTGGTGGATCTTCCTGATGGTGGCGCGTGAGAGTTCGATGGCGGTCACCGCATCGCGCAGATCGTTCTTGATGAGCACGATGCCGCCGGTCTCCATGGCGATGTCGGTGCCTGCGCCCATGGCGATACCCACGTCGGCCTGAGCGAGCGCCGGCGTGTCGTTGATCCCGTCGCCCACCATCGCCACCGTGAGGCCGCGCGTCTGGAGCTTCGCGACCTCCTCGGCCTTGTGCTCGGGGAGCACCTCGGCGAGCACGTGGTCGGGCGAGATGCCCGCCTGCGCCGCGATGGCCTCGGCCGTGCGGCGGTTATCGCCGGTGATCATGTAGACCTCGACGCCCATTTCCGTGAGGCGCTCGACGGCCTCGGCGGAGTTCTCCTTGAGCGTATCGGCCACCGCGATGATGCCGGCGAGCCTGGTGCCGTCCACTCCCACGAGCATGACCGTTTTGCCCTCGCTCTCGAGCGCGTTGATGCGTTCCTCGAAACGGGAGATGCTGATGCCCTCGGCTGCCATCAACCGGCGATTGCCGAAGGCCACACGCATGCCGTCGACCGCGCCCTCCACGCCGTGACCGGGCACAGCTGCGAAACCTTCTACCTGAGGCAGATGCATCGCGCGCTCTTTCGCGCGGGCGGTGATGGCCTCGGCGAGCGGGTGTTCGCTCCCACGCTCGAGCGCCGCTGCAAGCATGAACACGCGGTCAGGATCGTGTCCGTCCGCGAGCTCGATGTCGGTCACCACGGGCTTCCCGTGCGTGAGCGTGCCCGTCTTGTCGAACACGATCGCCTTGATCTTGTATGCGGTCTCGAGCGCTTCACCGCTCTTGATGAGGATGCCGTTCTCGGCACCTTTGCCGGTGCCCACCATGATCGCCGTGGGGGTGGCCAGGCCAAGCGCGCACGGGCAGGCGATCACGACCACCGCCGTGCCGGCCAGGAGCGCCTTGATGAACGGGGTGACCTCGGCATAGAAGGACGGATCCACGAAGCGCGGCACAACGAGCAGCCACACCAGGAACGTGAGAACGGCAAGGCCCACCACCACCGGCACGAACACCGCCGAGATCCGGTCGGCGAACCGCTGAACGGGCGCCTTGGAACCCTGTGCCTCCTCCACCAGCTTCACGATCTGTGCGAGCGCCGTGTCC
This sequence comes from Actinomycetota bacterium, assembly GCA_011372845.1. Taxonomy (GTDB): domain Bacteria; phylum Actinomycetota; class Coriobacteriia; order Anaerosomatales; family Anaerosomataceae; genus Anaerosoma. Next base: position 3,365 of record DSAI01000081.1, on the reverse strand, counting down.
GCTCCCACCTTGGTGGCCCGGAAGCGGAACGAGCCGAGCTTGTTGAGCGTGGCGCCGATCACGGTGTCGCCCTCGCGCTTCTCCACGGGAATCGACTCACCGGTAAGCATGGATTCATCCACGGCCGAGGAGCCTTCGGTCACCACGCCGTCCACCGGCACCTTCTCGCCGGGGCGCACTACGACGATGTCGCCGGTGAGCACCTGCTCCACGGGCACGCCGACCTCGACGCCGTCACGCACCACGCGCGCCGTCTTGGACTGCAGCCCCATGAGCTTCTTGATCGCATCGGACGTCTTCCCCTTGGCGCGCGCCTCGAGGAGCTTGCCGAGGATGACGAAGGTGAGCAGCAGCGCGCTCGTCTCGAAGAACACGGGTTCATGCATGAGCGCCGGCACGAAGGTGGCCGCCAGGGAGTACAGGTACGCCGAGCTCGTACCGATGGCCACCAGCGTGTCCATGTTGCCGGTGCGCCGCTTGAGCGCATGCCAGAAGCCGCGGTAGAACTGCGCTCCCGCGATCAGCTGAACCGGCGTTGCGAGTGCGAAGCTGATGTACTTGAACACCATCATCGGGTCCCACGTGCCGCCGAGGTTGGCTTCCAGCCATCCGGCCACCGCGCGCGGCACCGATTCCATGACCGACGGAATCATCAGCGCCAGCAGCGGGATCGAGAGCGCCAGCGAGAAGACGAACAGCCGCTTCTGACCGCGGATGTGCTCCTGCTGTGCCTCGCGTTGGGCGTCGCCGGCGGTGCCTGGCGCGGCGTCCTCATCGCGCGGGACGGCGTCGTAACCAGCCGCGCGCACAGCCGTCACGAGGTCGTCGACGGTAAGCGTGTGCGGGTCGTACTGCACGGTGGCGGTCTCGGCGGCAAGGTTCACCACGGCGCTGCCCACACCGGGCATGCGCTGGAGCGTCCGCTCGATGACCGCCTGGCACGATGAGCACGTCATGCCGATGATGCCGAGCGAGGCGGTCGCGGTGGCTGCGGCCGCGCTTGCCGCCATGACGGCCGGGTCTGGTGCCGGTGGCACGGTGGGACAGGCGCCGGTGTCACAGGTGTCCGGCTCCTCGGCCGCACCGGCGGTTGCTGCCGTGAGCGGGTCGGCTGATGCGGCATCGGCAGGTGCAGCCGCCTCAGGCTCTTCCCGCTCCACGTCCTCGAACGTGACGGCGCCACCGCGGGGCGTGAACCCCGCGGCGACGATGGCCGACTCCACGGATTCGGCGTCTACCGCATCTTCGGCGGAGAATACGGCGAAGCCCTCCTGCGCGTCGGCAGCCAGCACCGTCACTCCGGGTATCGCCGAGAGGTTCATAGTGACGAGCCGCTCGCAGGCATGGCAGTGCATGCCGTCGATGGCGACGCGATAGGTGTGTGTCATGGTCATCTCCAGAGTCCGTTGTCTACTCGACGATGATAGTGCCGAACGCCATCTGCATGCCGCACGAGAACGAGTACTCGCCGGGCTGCAGCGCGTCGGCCTCGATGCGGATCGTCTGTGGCCCTCCCGTAAGGTCGGCGTAGAAGTCGAGACCCCCGCTCATGGCCTCGGCCATGCAACCGCTTGCCTGCGAGAAGGTGATCTCCACAGGCACACCCGCAGTCAGGCGGATCACGTTGGGGTCATACCCGTTGGTGGCGTCCACGCTGATGCGCTGTACGTCACCCTCAACGCTCGCGGCGCCCTCGACCGACTCGCCGGTGCCGCTGTTACCGCAGCATGCGCACGCGGGAACGGAGGGTGTCTCAGCAGGTGTGGCCGCGCTCGCCGTCGGCGCGGTCGCGGAGCCGGGGCCTCCGACCACCAGACTGCCGGACATCATGCCCATCCCGCAGGTGAGGGTGTACCGGCCGTCCGCGGTCGCCGGGAGTTCCACCACCGTGGTCGCGTTGTCGGCAAGGCCGGCCAGCACGCCCAGCGCGGGCACGGCGAGCTGGTCCGAGCAAGGACTCGACTCGCGCCGGTCCACGATCAGTCGCACGGGAGTGCCGGCCGGGATCGAGAGCGTCTCCGGAACGAAGCGCGTGCCTTCGATCACCAGCGGTACCTCGGTCACGCCGTCGGGCGCGATCGCGTATCCGGCGGCGTCGACGCTGGCGCTCTGGCCGAAGACGGCGTTGCGTGCGGACTGCAGCGTCACGGGCGAGCCGAGCAGCATGGCGCCGCGGTTCAGGTAGGTCACTCCGAACACGATCACAACGACCGCGAGCGCCGTCATCATGCGTTCCTTCCACTGGCGGGGAAGGAGACCCGATGCCGTGCCGAAACCGAGCATGAGCGGAGCCGTGCCGAGTCCGAACGCGAACATGGCGACCGCACCGCTCACTGCGCTGCCGCTCGCCGCTGCGTTGAGCTGCGCGGCCATGAGGGGGCGCAGGGCATGAGACCCGTGAGCAGTCCGAAGGTGACGGGCGTGGCCATGGTTGAGCGCCCATGCTCCGCGTCATCCACAGCCTTGCGGCGCACGGCCGTGAACGCGCGCAGCAGGAACGCGGGCGGTCTCGGCGTGAGGCGGGCGGCCCAGCGTGCCCGACCGGTCATGGAAAGCGCCAGCACGATCATATATGCGCCAGCGATGAGCATGACGTATGGGCGGACGGCATCGAGATCCAGTGCCGAGCCGGCCGCGCCCAGCAGCAGGCCCACGAGCACGTAGCTCGCGATCTTGGCCGCCTGGTAGGCGAGGTTGGGAACCAGGCGCTCGACGACGGTGCCGTCCTCGGCGCCCTTGAGGGCGTAGGTCACCACCATCGGTCCGCACATGGACACGCAGTGGAGGCTGGTGACAAGCCCCAGCATCAAAGACGGGATGAACAGTTCCATAAAGAGCACTCCTCATGTCGAGAGATACGCATGCGCATACCCGCGAGCGGCGTCCGGCCGGCTCGCATCGATGAGGGGTGCTGTCAGATCGAGAGACGCATTCCGAGCGGGTCGAGCGGGGGAGGCGACGCCGTGGCTTCCGGTTGCGTCAGAAAGCGGTGGACCTGCACCGGGGCGTCAAGGGGATCGAGGTGCGCAACGACGAGAGGGGGCTCGACCATGTGACCCTGCAGAGCGGTCGCCTCGTCGTGTGAGTGCTTCATCACGATCTATTCGGGACAGTCGTCGCATGCCGGCATGAAGTCCGAGCAGGTTCCGGCAGCGACGTCGCCACAATCCGGCATCGCGCACACCGGCGTGGCGGCGCTCACAAGCACAGCGGCAACGAACACCGTTGTGAGCAGCCGTACCATCTGTGCCGTATGCACCATCGTCCCTCGCTGAAGCGGGTCCACGATCCTGAGCGATGCATATGCAACCGATGTGCCAGAAGCGGAGCGTTGGGACTACGCCCCGTACCCTTCCCACAGCGGT
>DSAI01000040.1 GCA_011372845.1 Actinomycetota bacterium | reverse complement strand
GCATCGCACCGTCCGGCCGGCGTCTCCCGTGCCGGCTAGCGACAGCTCGGTCTGTCGCGTGTCAGGGTACGCCGCTACTATGGGAGTCGTGTCAGCCTGACGATCGGGGAGGGAGAGCGAGTGAGCGGTCCGGTGCGGTTCGTACACGCCGCAGACCTGCATCTCGATGCCCCCTTCAAGGGGATCGACGCCAGCGATCCACGCGTCCGGGAGGACCTGGTGGCGGCGCCGCTCGGGGCGCTCGACGCGGTGGTCGCCACGTGTCTTGAGCGCGAGGTCGATTTCCTGCTGCTCGCAGGCGACGTGTACAACAGCGCCGAGCGGTCGCTCAGAACGGAGTTCGCGTTCCGCGACGCGTGCGAGCGGCTGGACGAAGCCGGGATCAGGGTCTTCATCGCCCGGGGCAACCACGATCCTGCGAGCGGGAGCTCTGCCGCGCTTGCGATGCCGTCCAACGTGCACGTGTTCCCGGCTGATGAGGTCGAACGCGTGGTAGTGGAGCGTGACGGCGAGCCGATCTGCTCGGTATACGGCCGCTCGTTCCGCACCGCCGCTGAGACCGCCAACCTCGCGCTAGGGTTCGCTCGGCAGGACGATGACGCGCTTGCGGTGGGCGTGCTCCACACGAACGTAGGCGGCCGTCCGGGGCATGAGCCATACGCACCGTGCTCGCTCGACGATCTCCGCGCGGCCCGGATGGACTACTGGGCGCTCGGGCACATACACAAGCCCGAAGTCCTCCTGGAAGACCCTCCGATCGTGTACAGCGGCTGCACCCAGGGGCTGCATCCCGGAGAACATGGCCCTCGCGGGTGCTTCGTCGTCACGCTCGACGGATCGGGAGCCGTGCTCGAGAGGGTGTCCACAGCTCGCCTGATCTGGGGCGCCGCGTCAGTCACGGCCGACGACCTGCTCACCGTGGACGATCTCCGTGAAGCGCTCGTCGCCGCGATGGACGGGGCAACGCAGGATGCGGACGGCATCCCCGCAGTCGTGCGGCTGGAGCTTCACGGGCGCTCGGAGACACACGCCACCCTCGCGCGCCGCGGCGTCCTTGACGACCTGCTCGCCGATGTACGTTCGGCGGGCCTCGAACGCGAGCCGTGGGTGTGGGTGGATCGCCTGACCGACCGCACGCGTCCGGCGCTCGACCTCGATCTCGTGCGCGAGGGATCCGACTTCGCGGCGGATCTGGTCCGGCTCACCGATGCCCTGCTGGCGGACGAGGAAGCGGCAGCAGCGTGTCTTGACGGCGTGATGCGCCCGGTGCTCGGCGCTCTCGACGCGCGAGACGTGCCCCCGGTCGACAGCCGGGACATCATCTCGCGCGCTCGGGACCTGGCGCTCGACCGCCTGCTCGCGGAGGAGCGGCGATGAGGCTCCGGCGTGTAGAGGCGGTGCGATACGGGCGTCTCACGGGAGCCACGCTCGGCGACCTGGGCGACGGGCTGACCGTCGTCCTAGGACCCAACGAGGCGGGCAAGTCCACGTACACCTCGCTGGTCCGCCACGTCCTCTTCGGATACCCCACCGCGGCCATGAAGGAGCCCGGGTACTTCGTCCCGGGCGGCGGCGGACGGCTTGCGCGGCTCGTGATGGAGGATGCTGACGGTGCGTGGGTGATCGAGCGGGGCGAGGGCGCGCACGGCGGCGTGGTGAACACGCGGACGCTGCGGGGCGACGATCGCCCCGGTCTTCTCGGCGACATCACCGAGGGCGTGAGCGCCCTGGCCTATCGGGTCGTCTTCGGTTTCGGCCTGGATGAGATGGCCGCGATCGAGGAGCAGCGCGCCGCCGGCGACGACGTGTTGGCGCGACTGTACGCGGCGAGCGCCGGGCTGCGTGTGAGCCCGCACGAGGTCCGGACGGCCATCGAGAAGGAGGCCGGTGACATCTACGTCACCTCCGGCCGCAAGCGAGAGCTCAACCTGCTGCTGGCCGACGTCCGCTCGACGAGATCCGAGCTGCGGTCCTCGAAGGCCGAGGCCGAGCAACTCGTCGGCGAGCAGCGGACGCTCGCCGCGCTGAGCGCGAGGCTGCCGGAGCTCCGGGAGGGACTGGAGCGGGCGCGGGCGCGGTCGACCGAGTTCGCGCTTGCGGTGGAGCGTGCCGAGGAGCGGCGAGCGGTGATCGAGGCGCAGGAAGACGCGCTCCTCCATCTCCGTCAGGAGCGCAAACGTCTGGACGAGGAGACGCAGTCGCTCGACATCGATGAGTCGCTGCGCGCCGCGATACCCGATCTCGAGGCGCTCCTCGAGGAGGCCCCGGCGCACATCGAGGCGATCAGGTCGCTGGTCGAGGCCGAGGCGATCGTGGAACGCTCCGCCGCTCAGGCGGAGGAAGCCGCGCGCAGGAGCGGTCTCGCGCGTGAGGCGCTCGACGCGCTCGGCAGCGCGCATCGGGACGCAACCGAGATCGAAGAGGCGAGGGAAGACCTGCAGCGGCTCCGGTTGCAGCTCGAGAGTCGCACCGAGGCGCTCGGACGGGCCGAAGAAGCGCTGGCGCAGGCAACGGCGGCGGCGGACAAGACGCTGCGGCCGCTCGGCATCGTGGCTCCCGACGCGAAAGACGCGATCGCGGAACGGCTCTCCGCTCTCGATGCGCTCGAGACGCTGTACGCGTCTGTGCGTACGCCTTCCGGGCGCGGCCTCGACTTCCCGTCCATGGTGATGCTCGTTTCCGGGCTGGCCGCAGTGGCCACAGGTGTCTACCTGAGCGAATTGGTCACGGTCGGCATCGGTGTCGTGCTCGTTCTCGCCGGTGCGTGGTTCCTGTACAGATCCCGGACCGGCGCGACAGGTTCACCCGGTGAGGACGCACGCGGCTACCTGCGGATCCTGGGTCTGGATGCCAGTGCGGGGCCGCTCGATCTCGCGCGCATGCGCCGCTCGCTCGAGTTGGCGCGAAGCACGGTGGAGTCGGTCGAGCGGGCCGCCGAGGCACGCGAAGAGGCGGCGCGGGATGCGAAGCTGGCTGAGGGGGCCGTTGAGACCCGAATGTCGCTCTGGACGTCATGGCTCGCCGACCGCGGTCTCGATGGTGATCTTACGCCCGGCGCGGTCGCGGCGGTGCTCGGCCACGCACGCGAGGCGCGGATCGCCGCGGCGGCTGCGGCGGAGCGCCGTGAGGATCTGGAGCGGCGAAGGGCCGCCGCGGACGAGTTCACCAGCCGGTTCGCGGCTGCCGTGTCACCGTTCGTGACGGTGCCCAAGCAGCCGCGACGCGACGATCTCCCGCTGCTGGCGAGCCGCCTGCGGGAGCGCATCGCGGCCGAGCGTGCTGCGGTGGCGCGCATGGAGGACCTGTCGCGGGATCTGCGTCACGCGGACGCTCGTATCGCGGCAGAGCAGGAGCGCGCGGAGAATGCCGCTGCGGACCTCCGCGAGATACTCGAGCGGTTCGATCTTGCCGAGGGCGGGAGCGCCGACGACCTGCGGCTTCTCCATGAGGCCGCCCGCCAGGAGGAGGGCGAGGCGTCAGCGGCACTTGAACAGGTCGTCTCAGAGATCAGCGGGCTTGAGGGGCGTCTTGAGAAGGCCGCCCGCGAGAGGCGGCGGGCGGAGCTTCACCTCGCCGAGGCCGGTATGGTGGAGCGGGTCCACGACGTCGTGGATCGGTATCTCGTCCGTGCCTGTGCGGCGCGCATCCTCGCCGAGGCGCAGGAGCGGTACGAGCGCGAGCGGCAACCCGAGGTGGTGCGGGAGGCCGGTCGTCTGTTCGCCACGATGACGCACGGCCGATACACGAGCCTGAGCGTGCCCCTCGACGACGGCCGTATCGAGGCGTTCGACGCGCACTCCGCCGCTCACACCTCAGACCTGCTCTCACGCGGCACGGCCGAACAACTCTACCTCGCCATCCGTCTCGGCTTGATCGCTCGTCTCGGTGATGTGGGCGCCGCCCTGCCGGTCCTGATGGACGATGTCCTGGTGAACTTCGATCCCGAGCGTAGGCGAGGTGCCGCCGAGGCCGTGTCCCAGCTCGCGGAGCAACGCCAGATCGTGTTATTCACGTGCCATCCTGAGACGGCCGCGGTGTTCTCCGAGGTCGCGGGCGATTACGCCGTGATCGAGCTGGACCGCATCGGCTAGCGGTCAGTCCTTCGGTATCGTGGGCAGCTTGAGCGTGAAGACGGTGCCCTTCCCGGGACGGGCAGCCGCTGTGATCGTGCCGCCATGCGAGGACACGATCGCCGCTACGATCGCGAGTCCCAGGCCGGCTCCTCCGGAGCCGCGGTCGCGGCTCGATTGCGCCCGGTAGAAGCGGTCGAAGATGCGCTCGGCGTCCTTCTCGGCGATACCCGGACCTTCATCGATCACGCGGACGACCGACCTGCCGTCCTCCGTGGCGAGCTCCACCGCGATGGTCCCGCCCTCGGGAGTCACGCGCGATGCGTTGTCGAGCAGGTTGCCGAGCACCTGCTGCAGTCTGTCGCGGTCGCCCAGGACGGGTTCGGCGGTGCCCGTCACCTCCACTCGGACGTTCCTTGCTTCCGTGAGGGGCGCAAGGCTCTCGATCGCCTGGCGGGCCACGACCTCCAGGTCGATCTTCGAGAGCGGCAACTCGCCCGTAGCCCCCTCGATACGCTGCAGCGTGATGAGATCGTTCGCCAGGCGTGTGAGCCGCTCCGACTCACGAGCGATGGTGGAGAGGAACTGACGCGCGTCCTCCTCCGGCACGTCGCCGTCGAGGAGCGTCTCCGCCGCCCCGCGGATGGCGGTGAGCGGTGTTCTAAGCTCGTGGCTCACGTCTGACACGAAACGCGACTTCCGTCGCTCCTCCTCGCGAAGCTCAAGGAGCGCCGCCTGCACTTCGTCGGCCATGGCGTTGAACGCGTCTGCGAGCGCGCGGATCTCGGCGGAGCCGGTAGGCCGGACGCGCACTGAGTGGTCGCCGTCGGCGAAGGCCACAGCGCCCTGGGCGAGCGACTGTAGAGGACGGGACAGCCATCGCGCGAGCGTCTCAGTGAGCACGATCGTGACCAGCACGAACGCGGCAGCGACGATCGCGACCTCCGTGCGGTACTCGCGCAGCAGCGTGGTGATGGAGAAGGTGGCGCCCGATGTGTAGACCGCTCCGGTCACGCGTCCGTCAACGACGATGGGGCCGGCAACCGAGATCCCGACCCTCCCGTCAGGCAGCGCGCGTTGCGTCGATGACCGCTCACCCACAAGGGCGCGAGCCACCTCGGGGGTCTCGGAGTACCCCACGCCTACATCCTCGTTGGCCGAGTCCACTAACGAGACGCCGTCACTGTCGAGGATGCGCACCCGTGAGACGGCCGTCTGGTCGACCGACTCAAGGACGGCGCTGAGCGAGGCGGCCTGGCCATCGGTGAGCGAGCTGCGGCCGGCGGCGACCATCTGTGCGCTGACCGTGGCCGACAGCAGCATCTGCTCGCTGGTGAGCCGTTCCTCCATCTTCCGGAGGCTGTAGTCCTCAAGCTCCGTGAGGAAGTAGACGGAGAGCGCGGCCGCTACCGCCAGTGCTACCGCGAGGAACGCTGCGATGAGGCGGCGGCGGATGGACATACCGATCCGCCGCTACGTTGCCAGCCGGTACCCGTAGCCGCGCACGGTCTCCACGACGGCGGGGTCCACTCCGGCGGCGGCCAGCTTGTCACGGAGGCGCTTGATGTGGGTATCCACCGTCTTCGTCTCCACCACGTACTGCCACTCCCACGCCTCTTTCAGGAGCTGCTCCCGCGACAGGACGCGGCCTGCGTGCCGCATCAGGCACGCCAGAAGCTCGAACTCCCGCGGGGTAAGGTCGATCTCGGTGTCTCCGTGATAGGCGAGGTGCGAGCCCTCGTCGAGCTTGATGCCCGCCGCCTTGAGCGTGCGCGCCTCATCGGCGCTCTCGGTCGCACGCCCGGCGCTTCTGCGCAGCAGGGCCTTCACGCGGGCGATCAGTTCCCGTACGCCGAACGGCTTGGCGAGATAGTCGTCGCCGCCGAGTTCGAGCCCCACGACTTTGTCGAGCTCGGTGTCCCGGGCCGAGAGGAACAGCACGGGAGTATCGCTCGAAGCACGGAGACGCCGACACACCTCATAGCCATCGGTGCCCGGCAACATGATGTCGAGCACGATGAGGTCGAATGGGTTCTCGGCCGCAAGCGCGAGGGCCGTGTCGCCATCGGCGGCCACGGTCACTTCGTAACCCTCCTTGCGGAGGTTGTAGGATACGAACTGGAGGATTGACTCTTCGTCATCGACGACGAGGATCCGGGCTGGTGTCGTTGTCACGGTACGTCCTCCGGGTATCGAGGTCATACGCGATGATACCACCGGGCTTCGTGGGCGCCGTCCACGCTGTTGCCGGGTCGTCACGCTTCGGCTCTGCCGGTCTGCTCCTCGCGCCGGCGCCGCCAGGGAAAGGATGGACCATGATCCTCGCTGTCGATATCGGCAACACCCAGACCGTCCTCGGTCTGATCGGTCCCTCGGGGATCGAGAGCCATTGGCGGGTCTCGACCGACCCTACGCTCACCGCCGACGAGATCAGGGTGCACATCGGCGGCCTGTTCGTGCTCGACGGGCAGCAGTGGGACGGTATCGAACGCGTGGTGATCTCCTCCGTCGTGCCGGCGCTGACGATCGCGTACGAGGATCTCGCCCATCGCGCTACGGGCAAGCCGCCCCTCGTCATCGGGCCGGGCGTGAAGACCGGCATGCCCATCGCATACGAGAATCCGCACGAGATAGGCGCCGACCGGATCGTCAACGCGGTGGCAGCCGTGGAAGGGTTCGGGGCCCCGGTCATCGTGGTCGACCTCGGCACCGCCACCACGTTCGATGTGGTGGACGGGTCGGGGGCCTATCTCGGAGGCGCCATCGCGCCGGGGATCGAGACGAGCGCCGAGGCGCTGTTCCGCCGGGCGGCGCGGCTGTCCGCGGTGGATCTCGAGCCGCCGTCACGGGCGATAGGCCACAATACCCGCGAGTCGGTACAGGCGGGGCTCCTCATGGGGCATGCGAGCATGATCGACGGACTCGTGCGCCGTGTGTGGGATGAGATGGGGGGCGAGTGCGCGGTCGTCGCCACCGGTGGCCTCGCCGGCATGATCGCTCCGCTATGCGAGACGGTGGGCGAGGTCGACGCCGATCTCACGCTCAGGGGCCTGGCGCTCGTCTGGCAGCGCAACTCCTGATCCGTTCGTTTCCCCCGGCACAGCGATTGCTCATGGCAGCCCTGCGGGCTCGACGCCGCTCTCCATTCGTGAGTGGCTCACGAGCGCGCGTATGGTACGATTCGAACGTTCAGGCAAGTAAAGGTAGTCGCGGTGCGCCACGCGGCCGGTTCCGGCCCCGCTCGCGCTCCATCATCGTGTCGCCGCGCGCCCGCGCGGCGGGCAGGGAGTGATTGCTGCGTGAACAAGCGAGCCAAGCAGCGTCTCATCGGCGTGACCATCCTGATTTTCGTAGTCGTGGGTGCACTCATCATGTTCGCCGGCTTCAGCGGCGGGACGGCCACGAAGGCATCGGTCGCCGAGGCGCTCACCAACGAGTCTCTGGTAGGCAAGCAGGTGGAGGTCTCCGGTGAGGTGGTGGCCGGATCCTGGGTCTCCGGATCCTCCCCGTTCGTCTTCGAGATCGAGGACAGCGCAGAGCCCGACGCGGGCCGCGTGCGCATCGTCTGGAACGATGTCGTGCCGGGCTCGTTCGGCGACGGAACGACCGCTACGGTCACAGGCGTCCTCGCCGATGACGGCTCGATCGACGCCAAGTACCTCGTCACCAAGTGCCCCTCCAAGTACGAGTCGGCTACCGGTGCGCTCACGGTGAACGACACCGTCAACCGCCAGGACGAGCTCCTGGGGGTCACCGTCAAGGTCACCGGCTTAGTGGTGGAGGGTTCGATCGCGCCAGCCGGCTCGGCGGTGCGCTTCCAGCTCGCCGATGACGCCGCGGCGAACAACCCGTTGTCCGTCGCGTGGGGCGGCGGACTGCCCGACGATTTCGTTGGCGGCGCGAAGGCCGTCATCACCGGCTCGATCGAGGCGGATGGAATCTTCCAGTGCACGGAGGTCGCGCTCGATCAGGCGGCTCAGTAGAACGTAGGATCGTCTCTCTCAAGAACGGAGCTCATGCATGGACCTCGGGACCATCGGCAACCTTCTGCTCGGCCTGGCCAGCGTCTCGGCGATCGCTTCGATCGGCGCATACGCATTCAGCAGCCGTGAGGGAGGCGCCACCCGCACTGCGGGACACCTCATGACCTTCGGTGTCTTCGGGTTCATCTCGCTGGCGATCATCCTGCTGGCCACTGCGTTCCTCTCGGAGAACTGGTCGCTCCAGTACGTCATCTACAACCATCCCACGGTCACCGGGCCGTGGGCGTGGGTGTACCGCCTCTCCGGCGTATGGGCGGGCCGGGAAGGCTCGCTCCTGTTCTGGGAGTGGATCCTCGCCATCTACGGCGCTTTCCTCGCCGGCAAGTTCATGAAGAACGACAGCAAGCTCGGCGCTACCGGCCTTGCCATCGTGAACTTCGTGCAGCTGTTCTTCCTGGCGGCCCTGTTCATCGACACAAACAACCCCTTCAAGGCGGCGCCCGCGGGCCTTGTGGACCCGGCTACCGGGGCATTGCTCACGAGCGCCGCGATGAACCCCTTGCTCCAGACCTGGGCGATGGTCCTGCACCCGCCGACGCTCTTCATCGGCTACGCGGGTCTTACCGTCCCGTTCGCGTTCGGCTTGGCGGCGCTCTTCACAGGTGACGTCTCGGCCACCTGGATCAAGCTCACCGACCGCATCACGGTCTTCTCCTGGCTGCTGCTCGGCATCGGCATCGGCCTTGGGTCGGTGTGGGCGTACTACGAACTCGCATTCGGTGGCTACTGGGCGTGGGACCCGGTGGAGAACGCCTCTCTGCTGCCGTGGCTGACCGGTGTGGGCCTGATCCATTCGATGACCGTGTACCGCCGGCGTGAAGGCTTCCGCATGTGGACCTTCATGATGGCGGCGTTCACGTTCGTGTTCGTGCTCCTGGGGACCTTCATCACCCGCTCGGGCATCGTGCAGTCGGTGCACGCGTTCCAGGAAGACCCGCTCTCGTTCTGGCTCTTCCTGCTGATGATGATCGGCTCGATAGCGGTCATGGCTGCCGGCGTCATCATGCGGCGCAACCGGCTCAGCAGCGAGGCCGACGGGTTCGAGCAGATCCTGTCCAAGGAAGGCTCGTACTACTTCAACAACGTGCTCATGCTGATCTCGGCCGTGCTCGTGGCGTACATGACCATGGCGTCGGCGTTCCCTGAATGGATGCCGCTCGGCGGCCAGTCGATCAAGGCG
>DSAI01000046.1 GCA_011372845.1 Actinomycetota bacterium | reverse complement strand
GCGGTGTCCTGGTCGGCGAGGATCTTGAAGTCGACGCCATCGATGTTCGGCTCGTCGCCGTAGTAGTCGTCGAACTTCACGATCTTGATGTACTGGTCATGCGCCCACGGCTCGGCCATCTTGAACGGACCGTTGCCGATCGGCATGTCGCCGAAGCCTTCGAACGAAGCATCGCTCGGCACCGGCGCGAGGGCCGGGTGACCGACGACATACTCGAAGTCGGCGAAGCCGTAGTTCAGCGTGACTTCCAGGGTGTAGTCATCCACGACCTTGACGCCGGAAAGCTCGGTAGCCGTGCCTTCCTGCATCTCGTCGTAGCCCTGCACCACTCCGAGGTGATACGAGATCTCCGACTCGTTCTCCGGGTTGCAGATGCGATCCCAGGCGAACTTGAAGTCCTCGGCGGTCACGTCGCTGCCATCGTGGAACTTGGCGCCTTCAACGAGATTGAAGGTCCACACGGTGGCGTCCTCGTTGGACTCCCAGCTCTCAGCGGCTGCCGGCAGCACCTCGGACGTGATCGGGTCGAACTTCACGAGGCTGTCGAAGACGGCCTGGCCGACCTGGGTTCCTTCAGACTCCTGAAGGTTGATGGGATCGATGAACGCCGGCTCGCTGATGTAGAAGTTGAACGTGCCACCCTTCGTCACACCAGACTCGGCCGGTTCTTCGCCTTCGACCGGCTCCTCGGCGGGTTCCTCCTCGGCCGCACAACCACCCATCGAGAACAGGGCAGCGACGAGAGTAAGCGCCAGGATGATCGAAAGTCCCTTGCGGAATCGCTCAGACAAGATAGAGCCTCCCTCCAGTAACTAGGACCGTTGTCGTCCTATCCGTTGCGGTCTTGGCAGCTCTCGCCTCGCACATCCCTCCTTACGCCGACTCACGCGGCTTCCGGGCACGGTGGTCGCCACCATGCCACTAGAGCGGATTTGCGTTTACTTGAAGTAATAGTCTGGCCTTCTCTACCGCGAAGTGCAAGCGTCCACGCATAATCAGGACACTCGGGTGAATCACGAAGGGCGGCCCGGAGGGCCGCCCTTGCGTCAGTGACGATGCTGCGGATACCCGCTACATGCCCGGCCGGTAGATCAGCATCAGAAGCAGCGCCGTAAGCCCGTAACCAGCGGCGAACGCGATGGTGATGCGGTCGAGGTTCTTCTCGATGGTGCCCGTGCCGGTGGCCGAAGCGGGCATGCCCGCGCCAAACATCGATGACACTCCGGTGCCTTTCCCGGAGTGAAGCAACACGAATATAATCATCCCGATTCCGCATACCACATGGATGGCAAGGGCGATATATGCGACTACATCCACAGCGATCTCCTCACGTGCGCCGCAGGGCGGCGATAGGGCGACTCAGACGAACCGTGTCAGTATAGCCGCGCCCGCCCACACCCTCAAGTGATATCCAACAGCGAACGGGCCGTCCAGGCGTCGGGCGCCGCTACTCCCAGCAGGTCGCATACCGACGGCGCCACGTCCGCGAGGACTCCCCCGCTCCGGACCTCGGACACACTGTCGGCCACGCAGATGAATGGCACCGGATTCAGCGTGTGAGCGGTGAACGCACCGTCGTCGGCAGGATCGCGCATCTGCTCCGCGTTGCCGTGGTCCGCAGTGATGATCGCCGACCCGCCACGCTGACGGATGGCCTCCACCACCGCGCCCACACCGGCATCGACGGCCTCCACAGCCGCCACGGCCGCCTCAAGGATGCCGGTGTGACCGACCATGTCGCAGTTCGCGTAGTTGACCACGTAGAGATCGGCCTGCTCTGCCAGGATGGCGTCCACGAGCCGTCGCGTGACCTCGGGAGCGCTCATCTCCGGCTGGAGGTCGTAGGTGGCCACCTTGGGACTGGGCACGAGGATCCGCTCCTCCCCCGCCTTGGGCGCCTCCGCACCTCCGTTGAAGAAGAACGTCACGTGCGCGTACTTCTCCGTCTCCGCGATGTGCAGCTGCCGCAGTCCGGCGCCAGCCACGACGTCTGCGAGCACGCAGCACGGCAGATCCTTGGGGAACGCCACCGGTGCGGGGATCGTGGGATCGTATTCCGTGAGGCAGACGAACCGCACATCCGGCGTCACGGTGCGGGCGAATCCCGTGAAGCCGGGGTCGGTGAAGGCGCGCGTGATCTCGCGGGCGCGGTCGGGGCGGAAGTTGAAGAACACGAGCGCGTCACCGTCTTCGACATGCGCCACCGGCTCGTCGCCGTCGTACACCACCGCCGGAACGACGAACTCGTCGGTCACGCCCTCCTCGTAGGAGGCCGCGATCGCCCCGGTCGCCGAGTCTGCTCTCGCGCCATCGGAGAGCGTCATCGCACGCCACGCCTGCTCCACCCGCTCCCAGCGATTGTCGCGGTCCATCGCGTAGTAGCGCCCCGAGACCGTGGCCACGCGACCCACGCCGATCTCGGCCAGCACGCGTTCGAGCTGCTTCACGTAGCCGAGTCCGCTCGTGGGCGGCACATCGCGACCGTCGAGGAACGCGTGCACGAAGACGCGTTCGGCGCCCAGGGACGCAGCCATCCGCACGAGCGCGTAGAGGTGCTCCTGATGACTGTGCACGCCGCCATCCGACACCAGACCCATGAAGTGGACGGCCCGTCCCTCGGCCGCCGCCGCGGAGATCGCCTCACGGAGCACATCGTTCTCCCGCAGCGAGCCGTCCGCGATGGCCGCATCGATCCGCGTGAGCTCCTGGTACACGATGCGGCCCGCTCCTATGTTGAGATGCCCCACCTCCGAGTTGCCCATCTGGCCCTCGGGAAGACCCACAGCACGCCCGCTTGCCGATAGCGTGGTCCAGGGGTGCGTCTCGAAGAGGAGGTCGAGCGCTGGTGTCCGCGCAAGGGAGATGGCATTGCCGGGGCCGGGCGCGGCCATGCCGAACCCGTCCATGATGATCAGCGCAACCGGTCGGCGCGGCGCCACCTAGCGGGCCGCCTTCACGATATCGGCGAAGGGGTCGGCCTTGAGAGCTGCGCCGCCCACGAGAGCACCATCGATGTCGGGCTCGGCGAAGAACATCGCTGCGTTCTCCGGCTTGACAGAGCCACCATACAGGACGCGCACGGCCATGGCCGCAGGCGGGCCATACATGGCGCCGATGGTGGCCCTGATCGAGCGGCATACGTCGTTGGCGGCCTCCGGGGTGGGTGTGCGCCCGGTGCCGATCGCCCAGATGGGCTCGTAGGCGATCACAAGACGCTGCGCCTCGGTTGATGTGAGGCCCGCGGCGCCGGCGGTCACCTGGGCGCGCACGAACGATTCCGTCTCGAGGGCCTCCCTGACCGTCAGCGCCTCGCCACAACACATGATCGGCGTCATGCCCGCGTCGAAGACCGCACGCACCTTCTTGTTCACGCTTTGGTCCGTGTCGCCGAAGAACTCCCGGCGCTCGGAGTGGCCCACGATGACGTAATCACACCGGAGTTCGGTGAGCATCCGCGCCGAGATGGCGCCGGTGTACGCTCCCTCGGCCTCCCAGTGCACATCCTGCGCCCCGAGGGAGATCCGCAGTCCGTCGAGCTCGATGACGGTCGATGCCGCCTTGAGGCCGGTGAACGGCGGGCAGACCGCCACCTCCACCTCGTTCCACTCCTCCTCGACTCGCTGTGCGATGTCCTGTATGAGTACGGCACCCTCACCGGAGGTGGTGTGCATCTTCCAGTTCCCCGCGACGAGCATGCGTCGGGTCGTCATGGCAGCCTCCTACCTGTCCTGGAGCGCGTCCACGCCGGGAAGCGCAGCGCCCTCGAGCAGTTTCATCGAAGCGCCGCCGCCCGTGGAAACGAACGTGACGCGGTCGTCCAGGCCGAACTTCCTGAGCGCGGCAGCCGAGTCGCCACCGCCGATTATCGACTGGGCCCGGTTGTTGCGGCCAACCGCCACCGCGATCTCACGGGTGCCGGTCTCGAACGGCTTCTTCTCGAACACGCCCATCGGCCCGTTCCAGAAGATTGTCCTTGCCGAAGCGATGTCGCCCTTGTAGAGCTCGATCGTGCTGGGTCCGATATCGAGGCCCATCATCCCTACGGGGATCTCCTCCCGGCCGACGATCCTGGTGTCGGCGTCGTCCACGATCTCCGTGGCCACCACGAAGTCGGTGGGGAGCACCAGATCCACGCCCGCCGTCCGCGCCTTCTCCAGCATCTGCTTCGCCGGCTCCACCCAGTCGGCCTCGACGATCGAGTCTCCCACCTCGAGGCCTTTCGCGACGAGGAACGTGAACGCCATCCCGCCACCGATCAGCAAGGTGTCGCAGCACTCGATGAGCTTGTCGATCACGCCGAACTTGTCGCTCACCTTGCTGCCCCCGAGTATCGCCACGAACGGGCGGTCTGGGTCGATGAGGATACCGTTCAAGGTGTCCACCTCGCGGGTGAGGAGCATGCCTGCGTACGCGGGCAGATACTCGGCCACCCCCGCAGTGGACGCGTGGGCGCGATGCGCAGCGCCAAAGGCATCGTTCACATAGATGTCGCCGAGCGATGCGAGCTGCTGCGCGAACCCGGGATCGTTCTTCTTCTCGCCGGGATGGAACCGCACGTTCTCGAGCATCAGGATCTCGCCGTCGATCATCCGCCCCACGGCCTCCTCGGCCTCAGGCCCCACGATCTCCGGCGAGAACGCCACGTTGCGTCCGATGAGCCGTTGCAGCGTGCGCCTTGCCGGCTTGAGGGTGTACTGCGGATCGGGCGCGCCGCTCGGGCGGCCGAGATGGCTCATGAGCACCACCCGCGCCCCGTGGTCGATCAGATAGCGGATCGTGGGCAATGCGGCGCGGATCCGCGTGTCGTCGGTCACCTCGCCCTCGGCGATCGGCACGTTGAAGTCGACGCGCACGAGCACGCGTTTGCCGCGCACGTCGACGTCCTTGACGGTCTTCTTGGCGAACATCGGGCCTCCTGGAACGGACGGGTCTCCTGCCGTGCGAGAAGCGGGGCGCCCATAACGCTATGGACGCCCCGCCGGGATGCCGGCTCAGCCGACTATCTTGATGAGGTCTTTCACGCGGTTGGAGTAACCCCACTCGTTGTCGTACCAGGACACGCACTTCACGAACGTGCCCTCGCCGTCCATCACCATCGTCTGGAGCGAGTCGAAGATCGAGGAGTGGTCGTTGCCCACCACGTCCACCGAGACGATCGGGTCCTCGCAGTACTGCAGGATGCCCTTCATCGGGCCCTCCGCGGCGGTCCTCATCGCGTCGTTGATCTGCTCCCTGGTAGCCGGCTTCTCCAACTCGGCCACCAGATCCACCACCGAGCCGTCGGGCGTGGGAACGCGCATCGACATACCGTCGAGCCTGCCCTTCATGTCGGGGAGCACCAGCCCGATCGCCTTGGCGGCGCCCGTGGATGTGGGAATGATCGACATCGCGGCCGCGCGTGCCCGACGGAGGTCCTTGTGCGGCAGGTCGAGAATGTTCTGGTCGTTGGTGTAGCTGTGGATCGTGTTCATGAACCCGGCTTTGATGCCGAACGAATCACGCAACACCTTGGCGAACGGCGCGAGGCAGTTCGTGGTGCACGAGGCGTTCGAGATGATGTGGTGGTTCGCCGGATCGTAGTCGCCGTCGTTCACGCCGATAACGATCGTGATGTCCTCGTTCTTCGCTGGCGCTGAGATGATGACCTTCTTGGCGCCTGCGTCGCGGTGCGCCGCGGCTTTGGTGGCGTCGGTGAAGAAGCCGGTGGATTCCACCACGACCTCCACGCCGAGATCACCCCACGGCAGCTGTGCGGGATCGCGCTGGGCCATCACCTTCACGACACGACCATCCACCGTGAACGAGTCGTCCCCTGCCTTCACTTCGTGAGGGAACACCTTGTGGACCGAGTCGTACTTCAGAAGGTGCGCAAGCGTCTTGGCGTCGGTGAGGTCGTTGACCGCAACGACCTCGATATTCGGGTCGCTCTCGCACGCGCGGAACACGAGGCGGCCGATGCGCCCGAAGCCGTTGATACCTACCCGAATCGTCACGTGGTACCCCTCCTTGGAACGGTGTGCCGTCACTGACCGGACCTGAAAGGCCCGTACCGCATGGTAACCCGCAAACGTAACCACCGGAGCGCCCGGCCGGGCGGCCCCGACTAGTACCTACCCCTCTTCCGCCAGCTCCTCGAGCCTCCGAATGCGATGATAGACCGCCGACTTCGAGAGCGGCGGGTCGGCCAGCTCGCCGAGTTCGCGCAGGCTGACCTCCGGATACTCAAGCCTCAACGACGCGATCTCGCGCAATGCCGGCGGCAACGACTCCAACCCTCGCGCCCGCTCGATCGCCCTGACCGCGGCGACCTGCCCCGCTGCCGCGGCGGCGGTCTTCTGGAGGTTCGCCGTCTCGGCGTTCACGAGACGGTTCACGTCGTTACGCATCTCCTTCAGGATACGCACGTCCTCGGTTCGGAGCAGTGCCCTATGCGCACCCACCAGGGCCAGGAACGTGACGATCGGCTCGGCGCCTTTGAGATACACGGTGTATGCTCCCCGCCGCTGGGTGACCCGGGCGTGGATGTCGAAGCGCGCCATCAGGTGTACCAGATCGTGGGCGATCGGCTCAGACTCGGCGGTGAGCTCGAAATGGAAGTCGCCATGGGGATCGGCAACGAATCCTCCGCCGAGGAACACGCCCCGCAGGTATGCGATGGCGCAGCAGTCCTTCTTCACCAGACTCGAGGGCAGTTCGTACAGCGGGGCGTACGAGTGGTCGATGATACCCATCTCCGTGAGCGCCGACTGCAACGCCGGCTGGTCGATCACGGTGATCAGATAGTTGTTCGACCGATGCAGCACAGAGCGCCTGACGGTCAACTCGGTCTCAAGGTCGTACGTGCCGTGCAGGAGCTTGATCACCTTGCGCGCCACGGGCGCCGTCTCGGTGGCGATCTCGAGTCGTACCCGCCCCTGGCCCGTGAAATGGAGCGCCCCCTCGACGCGGATAAGCGCCGAGAGCTCCGCACGAGCGCAACAGGCCTTGGCCGCCTCGATGCGGGCGAGCTCCTCCTTCACCTCGGCAGTGAACGACATTCACCACACCTCCGTGAGCGCCGCGAGCAGTCTGTCCTGATCGTGACGCGCGGGGTCACCGGCGTCGGTGAGGTCGGCGGTCACGACACGCACGCCGTGAGCCCGGATCCGCGAAAGCTGATCGTCGCCCGCCAGGACGTGCCTACGACCCGCCGGTTCGGAGGGGATGTCCACGAGCGCCACGTCGATGAGGCCCTCCAGGCCATGGGCGATCAGAGCGTCCACGTGGTCGGCGGCATCCATTCCCTGGGTCTCGCCACGCATGTTCGCCACGTTGCACACATACACGACACGCGCGTCGCTCTCGCGAAGCGCGTCGGTAACGCCGCTCACGAGGAAGTTGGGGATGATGCTGGTGAAGAGGCTGCCCGGGCCGATCACCACCACATCGGCATCGCGGATGGCGTCGAGAGCCGGGCCATAGGCAGGCGCATCGCACGGCTCGAGACGGACCTGCGATATCGGGCCTTCCGTCTCGGCCACCCTGGCCTGTCCGATCACACGTTGGCCCGCACTGTCCCATCCGGAGAGGACCACGTCTGCGAGGGTCGACGGTACCACGCTCCCACGAACCCCGAGCATCCGGCCAGCAGCCTCCACCGCCTCGCCGAAGCCGCCTTCCAGGTCCGCGAGCGCGGCGATGATGAGATTGCCGATGGCATGACCCGCCAGGCCTTCCCCCGAGGCGAACCGATATTGGAAGACCGGTGCGAGCTCGCTTCCGGGATCGGCCAACGCCACAAGACAGTTGCGGATGTCACCGGGCGGGAGCATCCCGAGTTCCCGGCGGAGGTGCCCGGAGGAGCCGCCGTCGTCGGCCATGGTCACCACGGCCGTGGGCTCGAGACCGGCCCGGAGCATGCATCGCAGCACCAGCGGGAGCCCTGTCCCGCCGCCGATCGCCACCGCTGAGCCGCCCGTCGTCATCGCGTCCTGTCTTTCGAGATGTCGCGATGCGTGACCGTCACCGTATAGCCGAGTTGCTGGACATGCGCGGCCGTCTCTTCCGCGAGCGCCACGCTCCGGTGCATGCCGCCCGTGCAGCCAAGCGCGATATGCAGCGCGGTCTTGCCCTCCGAGAGGTAGTTGGGCAGCAGGAACTCGATCAGCGGATACCACCGGTCCAGGAAGATCTCCGCTTCCGGCTTGCTGAAAACGAACTCCCTGACCTCGTCCTGGAGGCCGGTCTTGGAGCGGAGCCTGTCAAGGTAGTACGGATTGGGCAAAAAGCGTACGTCCATCACGACGTCGGCGTCGATGGGCACGCCGTACTTGAACCCGAACGAGGAGACAGTGACCATCAACTGGGCCTCACGACCCGCGGTGATGAACTCCTCGCGGATGAGTGCGCGCAGCCGTCTGGGCGGCAGGTCCGTGGTATCGATGAGCAGGTCGGCACGCTGCTCCACCGCCTGGAGGAGCTCGCGCTCTCGGGATATCCCCTCTGTGACCGACCCGATGTCGGCAAGAGGATGCCGTCGACGGGTCTCCTTGAAGCGGTTCACGAGTGTGCGGTCATCGGCCGTGAGGAACAGTATGCGTGGCCGCTCACCGCGGGCCTCAAGACGGTCGATCTCGCTGATGAGCTCCTCGAAGAACGCGCCTCCGCGCACGTCGCACACCACCGCGACCTTGCGCACGCGGCTGCCCGGCAGCGCGGCGAGCGAGACCAACTGTCCGAGAAGCGCGGGCGGCAGGTTGTCTATGCAGAAGTAGCCCAAGTCCTCGAACGTGTGGATCGCCTGCGTACGGCCCGCGCCCGACATCCCGGTGATGAGCACCAGATCGCGCTCGGCAACCGGCGCGGGCGATGAGTCGCCGATGTCGATGTCTCCGGCCATGTCAGCCTCCTCGACTACTTGCCCGAATCAGCCAGCGATGTGCCTACCGACGTGACGATGGCGATGATGACCGCTGAGACAAGTGTCTGCCAGAAGCCGGTGGTGGAGACCCCGTCGACCACCCACGCCACGAGATAGAGCATGCCTGCGCTGATCACGAGCGAGAACAGACCGAGCGTGAGGACTGTGACCGGGAGTGAAAGGACGTGCACGATCGGCTTGACCACCGCGTTCACGACCGCGAGCACGAGCGCCGCGATCACCGCCGAAGGCCAGAAGGCGTCGACCTTGAGTAGTGCGCCGTCGGAAAGGTAGGCCACACCGAAGATGGCTGCGGCGCTGAACAGCATACGAATGAGGAACTTCACGGCACTGCTCCCTTCACCGCTGATGCGGGTCTTTGCTGCCAGTCCTGAGAGTATAGCAGCGGGGTATGACCCTCAATGGTGCAGAACGTGTGCGACGGACGTTAGCCCGCGTCAGCCAGTCATCCGAAGCGCTCAGGAGCCTTCGTTGCCCGCCGGCTCCGTTCGGAACTGCGTGTGATAGAGCTCGGCGTACAGGCCACCGGCAGCCAACAGGCTCTCGTGAGCCCCGTATTCCACGATCCGTCCGCCCTCCACTACCAGGATAAGATCGGCGTCGCGGATGGTGGACAAGCGGTGGGCGATGACGATCGAGGTCCGTCCGGCCAGCGCCGTCTTCAGCGCGCGCTGCACCGCCGCCTCCGATTCGGAGTCGAGATGGGCGGTCGCCTCGTCAAGCACGACGACGTCGGGCGCCTTCAGGAGCAGTCGCGCGATCGCGATCCGCTGCTTCTCTCCGCCCGAGAGCCGGTAGCCGCGGTCACCCACGAGCGTGTCGAGCCCCTCGGGCAGTGAGTCCACGAGCGTGCGGATCTGCGCGCCTTCGAGCGCAGCTATGAGCTCGTCCGGGGTGGCATCGGGATCCGCATAGAGCAGGTTCGCTCGAAGTGTGTCGTGGAAGAGATGGGGGTCCTGCGTGACCATGCTCACGACATCATGCAGCGATTCGAGAGTGGCGTCGCGGACATCCACTCCATTGATTCGCACGGCCCCGCTGTCGGTGTCGTACAGACGCGGGATCAGGTAGCTGATGGTCGACTTCCCGGCGCCCGAGGGGCCGACCAGCGCGACGAGCCGCCCGGGCTCTGCGACGAAGCTGATGTCCCGGAGCACGGCTTGCCCCTCGGCCAG
>DSAI01000088.1 GCA_011372845.1 Actinomycetota bacterium | reverse complement strand
TCGCGGATCCGCGACGCATGCTCGCAACGCTGAGGACGTGAGCTGGATGCGTCGGAGCCACCCCCTCATCACCGTGGTCGGCGGCGCCAACATCGACATCGTCGGCATCCCTGACGGGTCCTTCGTGTCCCGCGACTCGAACCCGGGCGCCGTGCGCACCAGCGCGGGCGGCGTGGGCCGCAATGTGGCGGAGACGCTCGCCCTGCTCGGCGCGGAGGTGCGGTTCGTCACCGCCTTTGGCGACGACGAGGAGTCGGACCGGCTGATCGCCAGGTGTGAGGATGCGGGCATGGACTGCACATACAGCGTGCGTGCCGAGGGTGTCCCGGGGTCGCGCTATCTCGCAGTGATGGACAGCGGGGGAGATCTGGCTGCCGCGGTCAACGACATGCGCGCGCTGTCCGCGCTCACGCCCGACCGGGTGGATGCGGCGGCGTTCAAGGAGGCCGACGCGGTGGCCCTCGACACGAACCTGCAGCCATCCACCATCGTCCGCGTGGCCCAACTCGCGGATGGGGCGCCGCTGGTGCTCGATCCCGTCTCGACGGTGAAAGCGGCGGCTGCGCGCCCGGTGCTGGGGCGGCTCACCGCCATCAAGGCGAACCTGCGGGAGGCCGAGGCGCTCTCAGGCGCCGCCGGAGCGGAGGGCTCGGCGCTGGGTCTCGTGGAGGCCGGTATACCGTGGGTGTTCGTCACGGGCGGTCATGACGGCGCGTGGTGCGCTTCGGCAGACGGCGCCTTCCACGTGCCGGCCATCCCCGTGCAGGTGCGCGACGCCACCGGCGCCGGGGACGCGTTCGCCGCTGGTGTGGCGTGGGGCGTGGCTACAGGCGCGCCGATCCTTGAGACGGCGCGTCGCGCGCTGGTCCTCTCGGCCATCGCACTCGAGAGCGCTTCCACTGTCAGCCCTGTGCTGACGCAGCAGACGGTCGATGAACGGATGGAGGGGTTGGGACTCTGAGACCACATCTGAGGATCTCCGAGGAGGTCGCGGCCGCGCTGGACGCCGGACGACCCGTGGTCGCTCTCGAATCGACCATCATCTCGCATGGGTTCCCGTACCCGGCCAATGTGGAGTCAGCCCGGGAGTGCGAACGGATCGCGCGTGAGGAGGGTGCGGTTCCCGCCACCATCGCGGTGATCAGGGGCCAGCTTGCCGTGGGTCTCAGCGACGCCGAGATCGAGCACCTGGGCTCGGAGCGGGACACGCCCAAAGCCAGCCGACGCGACCTGCCGCTGCTGCTGGCGAGCGGTTCGAACGGGGCCACCACGGTGGCGGGCACGATGGCCATCGCGGCGATGGCCGGCATCAGCATCTTCGCTACCGGAGGCATCGGCGGCGTGCACAGGGGCGCCGAGCGCTCCTTCGACATCTCGGCCGATCTCGAGGAGCTCGAGCGCACGAGTGTGGGCGTTGTGTCGGCAGGCGCCAAGTCGGTCCTCGACATCGGCCTCACCCTCGAGTACCTGGAGACGCGCGGAGTCCCCGTGCTCGGCTATCGCACTGATGCCTTCCCGGCGTTCTACACGCGGGATAGCGGCTACGGTGTGGACGCGCGCCTCGAGACACCGGACGAGGTGGCATCGGTACTGCAGGCGAAGTGGGAGACAGGCCTGACGGGCGGGGCGCTCATCACCAACCCGATCCCCGAGGAGAGTGCGCTCGATGCGGACCTGATCGAGCGCATCATCGAACAAGCGTTGGCCGAGGCCCGCGAGACCGGGGTGCGCGGCAAGGCGACCACCCCATTCCTGCTTGAGCGGATACATCAGCTCACGGATGGCGCGAGCGAGGTGGCGAACAAGGCGCTCGTGTGGTCGAACGTCCGCGTGGCGGCGCAGATCGCAGCGGCCCTGTCCAAGCGTATGGGAACGACACATCTATCGGGGAGGCACCAGTGACCGAGACGCCCAACGGCCACAGCGCGTTCAACGAGTCGCTTTTGGAGATGGTGCAGGGCACGGAGGCGGACTTCCTTGCGAGCAAGCACGGACGGTACGGCAACGTGGAGGGCGCGGTGCGCATCTTCCTGGAGTTCCTGCGGGGATTCGAGTTCATGCAGATGGACCGGCCGTGCGTGACGGTGTTCGGCTCGGCACGTTTCCGCGAGGGTCACCCCTACTACGAGCAGGCGCGCGAGATGGGCCGGACGCTCGGTGAAGCCGGGTTCGGTGTCATGACCGGAGGTGGTCCGGGGATCATGGAGGCCGCGAACCGCGGCTGCAAGGAGGCTGGCGGGCTGTCGATCGGCGCCAACATCAGTCTCCCGCATGAGCAGAAGCCCAACCCGTACATCGACAAGTTCATGGAGTTCGAGCACTTCTTCGTGCGCAAGGTCATCATGGTCAAGTACTCCTGCGCTTTCATCGTGTGCCCGGGTGGGTTCGGCACGCTCGACGAGATCTTCGAGACGCTGGTCTTGATGCAGACGAAGAAGATCGACGACTTCCCCGTAGTGGCTCTTGGCGCCGACTTCTGGGAGCCGATGATCTCGTTCTTCGAGCGTCGCATGGTGACCGAGGGGACGATATCGGCGTCGGACATCGACATGCTGCGCATCACCGATTCGATCGATGAGGCGATGGTGCACGTGAAGAGCAGCCCGTTCTGCGAATCGTGATGACGGGGGCGATTCGGCGATGAGTCCGCCCCGGAGTGGAACGTCCCGGTCGCTGTGAACGCCTGCTACCGCCGCTTGAGGTCCCGCGACACCGCCATCGCCGCCCGTGCGCCTTCGCCGGCGGCGATGATGATCTGCTTGCCGGGTGTGTCTGTCACGTCACCGGCGGCGTAGATCATCGGCGCGCTGGTGGCGCCGCGGTTGTCTATGACGATCTCACCCTTGTCGTTCATCTCCACGAGCCCCGCGGTGTACTCGGACACCGCAATCGATCCGCTCTCGATGAAGACCCCCGACACCGCGAGATCCTCCTCGATGCCCTCCTTGGGGCTCTTCAGCTTGACGCCGGTGACTCGCTCGTCACCCACGATCTCGGTCACCTTGAAGCCGACTTTCAGCGTGATGTCGGGCTGTGACTCGACGTGTCCGAGCATCGTGTCCGCGATCTTCAGGTCACGAAGCGTGATCAGCGATACCCGCGCTCCGAGGCTGGCGAGTTCGAGGGCAGCGTCGGCCGCCGACTCGCCGGGACCCACCACTGCCACGTCGGCATCCTTGAAGAACGCCGCGTCGCACGTTGCGCAATACGACACGCCCCTGCCCACGAACTCCTGCTCCCCGGGTACGGCCAGCCGGTTGGGGGCTTTACCGGTGGCGATGATGATGGCGCGGGCCGCGAGCGTGGAGCCCTCCCGCGTGAAGACCTCGTAGCCGTCATCGGTGGGGACAATCGCGTTCACGAGCTGGCCCTCGAAGCACTCGACGTCGAACTGCGACACGTGCTCCCGGAAGTTCTTCACCAGCTCCTTGCCGGTCACCAGGCGCCAGCCGAGGTAGTTCTCGATCTCGCCCGCCCACAGCGCTTGTCCGCCCACTTCGCCGCCCACGATGGCGGTCTTGAGTCCCTGGCGTGACGTGTACATGCCTGCCGTGAGTCCCGCGGGTCCGGCTCCGATGATGACGACGTCGTAGCGCTCGGCGGTGCTGTCGTTCGCGGTCATCTGACATCCTCCCGCATCGGTACGGTGACAGGGGATCGTGCCCCATCATCGTACCACCTGCGGGAGCAGGTCCATGCATGCTCGCTGTGCTGCGTGCGTTATGCTTGCCACAGTCTCAACCGCTGCGAGGAGACCGATGATGTCAGCCCGGGTAGCCGTCGTCCGCTGTGAGACGTACGAACCCTCGGAGGTGTCCGGCGCCATTCGCCGCGCCCTCGATCTCCTGGGCGGAGCGGGTCGCTTCGTGAGTCCGGGCGAAAGCATCGTGCTCAAGCCGAACCTCCTCGTGGCGAGCGCCGCTGACAAGGCCGTCACCACGCATCCGGAGGTCTTCGCTGCGGTCGCAACCGTGCTTGCCGAGGCCGGCGCGGATCTGGCGTGGGGCGACTCACCCGGTTTCGGTGGCGCGCTCGGCGTGGGTAAGCGTGCGGGCATCGCCCAGGTGGCGGAGCGCCTCGGTATCCAGATGGCCGACTTCGAGCATGGCCGGACGGTCCCGTTCACCGACGGCGGGCTCATCAAGCAGTTCACTATCGCCGAGAGCGTTGCTGCGTCTGACGGGCTGGTGTCTCTTCCCAAGCTCAAGACGCACGCGCTCACACGCATGACCGGTGCGGTCAAGAACCAGTTCGGCTGCATACCAGGTCTGCTCAAGGGCGAGTTCCATACACGGATGCCCGACGTTGAGCGGTTCAGCCAGATGCTCGTGGACCTTAACCGCCTGCTCCGTCCGCGGTTCTTCGTGATGGACGCGGTCGTTGCCATGGAGGGTAACGGTCCGCGAGGAGGCGATTCCCGGCAGGTAGGGGTGCTGCTGGCGTCAGACGACCCCGTGGCCATCGATGCGCTCGGCTGCAGGATCATGTCGCTCGATCCGGCACTCGTCGACACGGTGGTGTACGGCGAGAAGTGGGGGCTCGGCAGCGCGAGCGACATCGAGATCCTTGGCGACGAGTTGCCGGTGCTCCCCGACTACCGGGTGAACCGGGAGTCTGCCTCCACCACACGCGGGCTCGGGTCGTCGCTGGGCAAGCGGCTGTTGGCGCCACGGCCGTACATCATCGCCGAGCGATGCACCCGGTGCGGCACGTGCGTGCACGTGTGCCCTGTCGATCCCAAGGCCGTTGACTGGGGTGCCGGTGACCACCGCGTTCCGCCCGTGCACGACTATGACCGGTGCATCCGATGCTACTGCTGCCAGGAGATGTGTCCGGAGCGCGCGATCGAGGTGAAGACGCCGCTGCTCGGCAGGTTGATCAGGCGGTGAGGTGGTACGCTTGAGACCGGTCGTGCGCGGCGCCTGGACCCCCTGAGAACGGAGTCATCCATGGACGCGATTCTCGGCATGTACGGCTGGGCGGCCCTCGCGGTGTTCGCCTACATGGCAACCGGCTTCGTGGTCGCCCTCATCCTCAGGCGCAACGACATCGTGGACACGATGTGGGGTCTGGGATTCGTGCTGATCACTATCACTGCGCTCATCGCGCAGCAGCCGATCAGCCCGCGTCTGTGGCTGGTGGCCGCGCTCGTGGGGTTGTGGGCGCTCCGTCTGGCGCTCCACATCGGTTTCCGCAACCGAGGCAAGACCGAGGACTTCCGGTACGCCGCGTGGAGGCGCGACTGGGGCAAGTGGTTCTACCTGCGCGCCTTCTTCCAGATCTTCATGCTGCAGGGCTTCCTCATGCTCGTGGTCTCGGCATCGATCGTGGTGGTGGGCGCCGATGGCGGAGGTCCGCTCGGCTGGCTCGACGCGCTCGGCGTGGCTGTCTGGCTCCTCGGCTTCGTGTTCGAGGCGATGGGCGACTGGCAGCTCAAGCGGCACATCGCCGATCCGGCGAACAAGGGCGTTCTTATGACCTCGGGTCTGTGGTGCTACACGAGGCACCCCAACTACTTCGGTGAGGCGGTCCAGTGGTGGGGGCTCTGGGTGATCGCACTTGCCGTGCCGCTCGGCTGGGTCGCGGTGATCAGTCCTGCCACGATCACGTACCTGCTCAGGTACGTCTCGGGCGTGCCGATGCTCGAGAAGAAAATGCAGAAGAACCCGGCATGGGCCGAGTACGCGCAGCGCACGAGCGTGTTCGTTCCGCTGCCGCCGAGCAGGCGCTGACTCCGTCTACCAGAGCCGGTACCAGCCGTCGCGCTCTTCCGTCTCGGCGGGAACGCCGTAGAGCGTGGAGAGCGCCGCGCCGGTGAGCATCTCCCGCTTGGGACCATCGCGGAACACGCGGCCGTCCTTCAGCATCACCACGCGGTCGACCTCGGGCACGATGTCGCTTACGTGGTGGGTGACGATCACGAGCGCGGTGGTCTCGGCGATCCGCCTGAGAAGCCGCAGGAAGTGGTAGGCGCCTGCGGGATCGAGACCGTGCGTCGGCTCGTCCAGCACCAGGAGCGCGGGGTCGTGCACGAGCGCCCTGCCGATCAGCGCCCGGCGCGCCTCGCCGGTCGACAGCGTGTCCATCGTGCGGTCGGCGAGATCGGCGATGCCGAGGTGATCGAGCAGCTCTCCGGCTCGCGCCTCCATCTCAGGCGTGACCTCACCTGGCCGATACAGCCCTATCGACCCGAAGAATCCCGACAGCACCACGTCGCGCGCGGTCAACCGCCTGCGGTGCTCCTCCTGCAGGGCGTCCGAGACCACTCCGAAGATGCGTCGCGCCGCGAACAGGTCCCAGAGTGATGCGCCTCGCATGAGCACCGGAGGCTCGTCGCGCACGAGGGGACGGATGTCGCGGGTGAGCAGGCCGATGAGCGTGGACTTCCCCGCGCCGTTGGGGCCGAGCACCGCAACGTGCTCGCCTTCGCGGAAGGCTAGGTTGTCGACGTGGAGGATCGTGCGCCCATCGCGCACGACCTCCGCGTCACGGAGCTCGATGAGGGGGCCCGATGTCACGCTACGCCAGGCCGGTCTCTTTGAACGCCTTCTTCACGGAACCGAGGCTGCCGCCCACGTTGAACTTCCACTTGCCCGTGGACGCCTTGACCGTGAGCACATCGGGCGTGCTGGTGTTCTCATCCGTGGCGCCCATGCGGAACTTGGCGCCCTGGTACTGGGAGCGCTCGACCGCCCAGTTGCCGGGTGTCTCGGCAAGCGCGGCGTCGGGTGACATCCGCCAGTACGCCTCCGAGTAGCTCCCCGACGACTTCAGCTGCGCCCCCCACTGCCCGAAGAAGCCCCTGCCATCGGCCTTAGCGCCGTCACGTGCCGCAGTGACCGTCGCCGTGACCTTCTCCTTGGTGAGTTCGGCGAAGATCAGGCGGCGGTCGGTGATGACGAGCGTGTACGACTTCTGCTTCAGACCCATGAAGCCGGCAACGAGCGTCAGGCCGCCGATGACGGCGAGGATCTCCTCACCATTTGCGGCGGGAGCAGCGGCGGGTGCCGGCACGGGGGCGGCGGGCTCGGGCGCCGCTGCCTGCAGGGGTGCGCCGCATACGGTGCAGAACGCGTCGCCGACGCCTGCCTCGGCGCCGCAAGAGCTGCAGAAGCGGGAAGAGCTCGGCATGGCTGTCCCTTCGGTCGGAGCCGTCAGGAAGAAGTGTACCGCCTTGCACTGTTAGTCGCCGATGGGATGGGGTAAGGTTCATAACGTTCACAAATGAATGAAACTTCTGATAGTCGCTCGCGTCGAGAGGAGGCGCTGTGTCTGGAGACCGGGGTGCCGCCCCGTCGGATTCGCTAGAGAGGCTCTCGCGGATGCTGGAGGGCGTTGGGTTTCCGCATACGATCGCCCGCGTGTATGCGGCCCTCACGCTGGCCGAGGGGGAGGGGCTGTCCACCACCGAGCTGGTCGATGCGCTTGGCGTCTCCCGCGCCTCGATCAGCAACGCGGTGCAGTTCCTCGAAGGAACCGAGCTCGTGGAGCGCTACCGCGTGCGAGGCTCACGCGAATCGCACTACCGGATGCTCAAGGGCCGGTGGGGCGACGTGCTTGCCCGCAAGATCGCGGCGACCGGGTACATCAGGAAGATCGCCGAGGAGGTCCTCGCCACGACCACCTCGCCACACGCACGGGAGCGGCTTGAGGAGATGCACGACGTGTACGCGTTCTTCGAACAGGAGTTCGAGGGCGTGATCGAGCGGTTCAACGAAAGGAACGGATCATGACAGGCCCGGCCATCAGTGTGGAGAACCTACGCTTCAGCTACGGCGACCTCGAGGCCGTCAAGGACATCTCGTTCGAGGTGCAGCCCGGGGAGATCCTCGGCTTCCTCGGTCCCAACGGAGCGGGCAAGTCGACCACCATCAAGATGCTCACCGGCCAACTCACGCCGAAGAGTGGCGTGGCGCGCGTGCTCGGCATCGATGTCAGCACCGACGATCCGGAGCTGCAGGCACGCATCGGCGTGTGCTTCGAGGAGAAGAACCTCTACCTCAACATGTCGGCGAAGGAGAACCTCGACTTCTATGCCAGCCTGTTCGGCATCAAGGAGCCGGACTCGGTGGAGGTCCTGCGGCGGGTGGGCCTCGCCGACAGGGCGAAGGACCGTGTGAAGACGTTCTCGAAGGGCATGCGGCAGCGCATGATGATCTCCCGCGCGTTCATCAACAAGCCCGACGTGCTCTTCCTCGATGAGCCTACCGACGGCCTCGACCCTGTGACCTCGGCGTCGATCCGCAAGACGATACGCGAGGAGGCGGAGCGCGGCGCGGCCGTGCTGCTCACCACGCACGACATGTTCGAGGCCGACGAGCTCTCCGACCGGGTCGCGTTCATCAACGAGGGCCAGATCGTGGCGCTTGATACAGCGGAGAACCTGAAGCTCAAGTACGGCACACGCTCGGTGAAGGTGCGGTTGCGCGACGGCGACGGTGTGCGCGAGGAGGTCCTGCCGCTCGACGGCGACGGCTCTTCGGCAAAGCTCGCCGAGCTTGCGGCCAGTCCCGACCTGATGACCATCCACACCGAGGAGGCGACGCTGGACCAGATCTTCATCCAGCTGACCGGTAGGGGGCTCGAGGGATGAGCCGTCCGACATCGCGCCCGGCGATCATCCGGGCGCTCCTCAAGAAGGAGCTCACAGCATACTCGCGGGACCTGGTGTTCCTCGGGCTCACGCTGGTCGTTCTGATCGCAGCCCCGTTCCTGTTCCACGCGCTGCCCGATTCCGTGGACGAGTCGATCACGCTCGGCGTGTATCCGGCGATCCCGGAGATGATCGGCGACGCGAGGGAAGCGCTTGCGGAGATGGGGGCGACCGAGGAGCAGCTTGCCGAGCTTGACGACATCGATCTGGCTGCCGGGGAGGAGGGGCTCGAGCTCATCGAGTTCGAGAGCGAAGAGCGGCTCCGCGGCGTGATCGAAGGCTCGCTGGAACTCTGGCGCACGGAGAGCGGGGAGATGGTCTACCGGGACAAGGAGGCGGGTGACAAGAAGCCGGAGGACGCCGAGCGTGTCGAGCCCGATATCGGCGTGGCGTTCCCGAGCGACTTCATAGCCGGGGTCGCAGCCGGCAAGGACGACCTCACGGTCACAGTGTACTCGCAGGCAGGCATCGGCGAGGAGATCCAGACCGCCATGAAGAGCTTCGTGCGGGAGGCCGCGTATCAGATCGCGGGCCGCGAACTCCCTGTGGGCATGCCTGATGAGGACACCATCGTGCTCGGCGACGACCGCATGGGCGACCAGGTGACCATGCAGGAGCGCATGCGTCCGCTGCTGCTCTTCATGGTGCTCCTCATGGAGACGTTCTCCATGGCCTCTCTCGTCTCCACCGAGGTGCTGCAGCGCACGGTGACGGCCGTCCTGGTGACGC
Source organism: Actinomycetota bacterium (assembly GCA_011372845.1). GTDB lineage: Bacteria > Actinomycetota > Coriobacteriia > Anaerosomatales > Anaerosomataceae > Anaerosoma. Next base: position 1,430 of record DSAI01000088.1, on the reverse strand, counting down.
CGGCCAAGGTGGGCGACTTCCTCGCCGCCAAGACGATCTTCGGCACGCTCATGTCGCTCTCACAGGCGCTGATCATCCTTGTCTTCATCGGTGGCGTGACCTCGGCGAACTGGTCCTTGATCCTCGCCGTCCTGGTCATGGGCGCGATCATGTTCACGGGCATAGCGCTGTTCGTGGGAGCGGCGGGCAAGGACTTCATGGGTCAGCTCTTCTACGCGATGCTGTTCACAATCCCGCTGCTCATACCGGCCATCTCGGTGATGTTCCCCGGTTCCGCGGCGCCGTGGGTGAAGGCGCTGCCGTCGTATCCGATCATCAAGGTCCTCGTCGAAACGACCGCCTACGGCGGCACCTGGGGCGATGCATGGGGTTCGCTGGCGTATGCGGCGCTCTGGCTGGTGGTCCTGTACTTCGCCGGACTGTTCGCTCTGAAGCGGAAGGTGGAGACGCTATGAGCCTCTCGCGTATCTGGAAGGTACTGCGCAAGGACCTCGCGCTCGGCCCGCGTTCCTCGATCTTCCTGTGGGCGATCGTGCTGCCGTTCGCGCTCACGCTCATCCTCCAGGTGGCGTTCGGGTCGCTCTTCGACCCCAAGCCGAGACTCGGGATCGTGGACGATGGCGACTCCTCGATCACGGCGGCCATCGGGGACATGGACGGCATCGAGTTCACGCTCCTCGACGATGCCGGGGAGATGAAGGCGCAGGTGGAGGCGAACGATCTGGACGCCGGATTGATCCTGCCGCAGGGCTTCGACGAGGCCGTGCGCAACGGAGACCGCCCCGCGCTGCAGTTCTTCGTCGGCGGCGAGAGCTACGCCTCCAATCGCATCATCCTCACGGTCACGGCGATCGACCTGATCCGCGAGATCGAGGGCAGCGAGGCGCCGGTCACGGTGGACGTGGTGAGCTTCGGCGAGGCCGGACTGCCGATGTCGAGGCGTCTCATCCCGGTCATCGTGTTCTACGCGCTCGCGATGGCGGGCCTGTTCGTGCCGGGATCCAACCTGGTGGAGGAGAAGGAACAGGGCACGCTCATGTCGCTCTTGGTGACGCCGGTGAAGGCGAGCGAGGTGCTGATCGCCAAGTGGCTGCTCGGGGTGGTCCTCTCAGTAGTGCTGGCCTCGGCGTCACTCGCGCTCAACGGTGCGTTCGGCGCCAACTGGGCGCAGGTCCTGGTGGTCATCCTGGTGGCGGGGGCGCTCTCCTCGGTGCTCGGCATCCTTGCCGGCGTTTACGCCAAGGACTCGTCGATCATGTTCGCGATCGTGAAGGGCAGCGGCATCTTCCTCTTCGCGCCCACGCTCTTCTACATCTTCCCGGAGTGGCCCCAGTGGATCGCCAAGATCTTCCCGCTGTACTGGATCATCGAACCGATCTGGCAGGTCTCGGTGATGGGCGAGGGTCTCGGCACGGTATGGGTGGAGCTCG
>DSAI01000060.1 GCA_011372845.1 Actinomycetota bacterium | reverse complement strand
TCCCACACGCTCACCTCGACATCGGGTACCTGCCCCGCCACCCAGCGCCCCAAGTTCCTGTCCGGGCCGAAGAGCACGCGCGGCACGCCAAGCAAGCGCACCACCTCGACCGCGTTGGCCGACGTGCAGCACACGTCGGTGAGCGCCTTCACCTCGGCCGAGGAGTTCACGTACATCACCACGGGCACGCCGGGGTTCCCAGCCTTCCACGCTGCAAGCTGCTCCGCGGTGATCATGTCGGCCATCGGGCAGCCCGCCTCCGGCACCGGCAGGAGCACCGTCTTGTCCGGAGCCAGGATGGCCGCCGTCTCGGCCATGAACCGCACGCCCGCGAGCACGATCACCTCGGCGTCCGAGGCCGCCGCGAGCCGGGCGAGCTCGAGCGAGTCGCCAACCACGTCGGCCACCGCCTGCACCTCAGCGGCCTGGTAGTTGTGCGCGAGGATCGTGGCGCGGCGCTCGCGCACCAATGCCCGGACCTCCGTCATGAGCGCTTCAGCCGAGCCGGACACCTAGCCCACCTCCAGTGCGATGTTGTCGATGAGGCGCGTCCCGCCCACCCGCGCAGCCACCAACGCGCGAGCCGGGCGGTCGCCCAGGGTCGCGATCGGCTCCAGCGTGACGGCGTCGACCACTGCCGCGTACTCGATCTCGGCCAGCGCTTCTGAAGCGACCGTGTCGCGCATCGCGCCCGCCACCACCGCCGCGTCGCGCTCGCCGTCGAGCACGAGCGTCTCAGCCGTACGGAGCGAGCGGTAGAGCGCGGTCGCCGCACGCCGTTCCTCGGAGGAAAGGTAGACGTTGCGGCTGGAGAGCGCGAGTCCGTCGCACTCACGCACGGTGGGACAGCCGATCACCTTCACCGGCAGGTCGAGGTCGCGAGCCATCGCGCGGACGATCGTGAGCTGCTGGTAGTCTTTCTCGCCGAAGAACGCCAGATCGGGAAGCGCGATCGAGAACAGCTTGGTCACCACGGTGCACATGCCCGAGAAATGTCCGGGCCGGACCGCTCCTTCGAGCACTCCGCCGAGCGGCCCGGGGTCGACCGTGACCGTTGCGTCGGAGGCGTACATGATCTCGGGCGTGGGGGCGAACACGAGGTCCACACCTTCCGCGCCGAGCAGGTCCATGTCGCGCTCGATGTCGCGCGGGTACGCCTCGAAGTCCTCCTCGGGACCGAACTGCGTGGGGTTCACGAACACCGAGACGACCACGTAGTCAGCACGGTCCCTGGCAGCGCTCACGAGCGACAGATGCCCCTCGTGCAGCGCACCCATCGTGGGGACGAGCGCCACGCGCTTTCCCTCGCGGCGCGCCTCGGCCACCGCCTGCCGGACCTCGTGCTTCGACGCCAAGCGCTCCACGTCACGCCCCTTCTTCGGTGAACGGCACCATCCGGTCGAGCTCGGCGGCCACCTCGGGGTCGAGGTGCGTCGACTGCTCCTCGGCCGGGAACGATCCCGACCGCACGTCGGAGGCGTATGCGGCAAGAGCCGCTGTGATCGCCTCCCCGATCTCCGCATACCGTCGAGCATGGCGGGGCGTGAAATCGCCGATGCCGAGTACGTCGTGGAAGACCTGCACCTGCCCGTCGCACGCCACGCCGGCCCCGATGCCGATCGTGGGGATGGTGAGCTCTTCGGAGATGAGACGCGCAAGCTCGACAGGCACCAGCTCCAGCACCACGGCGAACGCGCCCGCCGCCTCGAGCGTCAGGCAATCCTCCACGAGATCCACCGCGCTCTCGGTGTCCTTGCCCTGCGTCTTATAGCCGCCGAAGACGTTGACCGACTGCGGGGTGAGGCCCACGTGGCCCATCACGGGGATGCCCGTGTCCACCAGGACGTTCACGAGATCGGCGACCTCCACGCCGCCTTCGAGTTTCACGGCCTGCGCGCTGCCCTCCACCAGCAGCCGCCCGGCGTTGCGCACGGCCTCGTCGATGCTCACCTGGTAGCTGAGGAACGGCAGGTCCGCCACCACGAGCGCGCGCGATGCGCCCCGCGAGACCGCCGCCGTTGCGCGCGCCATGTCGCTCATGGTCACCGGCAGGGTCGAGTCGTATCCGAGCACGGTCATGCCGAGCGAGTCGCCCACGAGGATCGCGTCGACGCCAGCGGCGTCCGCCGCACGGGCGCCGGGCGCGTCGTACGCGGTGACCATTACGATGCGCTCACCCGCGGCCTTCATCTCGGCAAGCCGTGTCGTCGTGACGCGCGAAGCGCGCTTGTTCGAGGGTGTCGTGCTCATAGCGCTCCTTCCCTGCGGTACCGGCCCCCCGGTTCCGGGCCGCCTTCTGAGATGGAGCACGAGTATACACCGCACCGTATGCTGGACCGGCCTCAGGCGCCGTCGGGTCCGCCTCGCACATCGTCCTCGTCGATGATGACGGGCGCCGAGCGGACCTCGTCGAGCAGCGTCCGCGCCCGGTCGGCGTACCGTGACGGCACGAGCAGCTTGTACGTGCGCGGCATGAGATAGAGGTTGTACTCCTCGGCGGGTGGCAGCGGGTCCCATGCGATGGGGATCCCCTCCTGTTCGAGCACCGACGCCTCGAAGCGGAGCTGTGTGGCGTAGGTGAGACCGCCCGCCACGTTGAACTGCGAGGACGCCACCTGCTCCCAGGAGTCCTCGCCGCCACCATCGGCGGCATGCGCGCGTGCGGCCAGCGGCGTACGATCCTCGTAGCCCGGCACCGGACCGAGCACGCGGGACACACGGCCCTCCGTCGCCCCCTCGCGCGCGATCGCCGAGCCGTCGGGCCGCCGTACGTCCGGCGCTATCTCCAGCAGCGGTGTCACCGTGAAGTCGCGCTCGGCGAGCCGCGGATGCGGGATTGCTAGGCCGGGCGTCTCCCACTCCTCATCGCCGTAGAGCAGGATGTCGATGTCGATCACACGCGGGCCGTAACGCACGCCCGCTGTACGGCCGAGCTCTACCTCCAGCTCCTTCAGCGCCACGAGCAACCGATCGGCGCGGATCGCCGTGTCAACACGCGCCACCGTGTTGGCGAACGCGGGCTGATCGGTCACACCCCACGGCTCCGACTCCACCACGTTCGCCACCGCGAGCACGTACGTGGCGTCCAGCGCGGCGATCCCATCGAGCGCGCGCCCGAGCGTGGCCATGCGGTCACCCAGATTGCACCCAAGTCCGAGGAACACGTCAGCGCTCATCGCCGACCCCCCTCGACGCCCGTGATCGCTCCGAGCATCGCAAGCGACTCGGCGGTGGCGGAGACGTCGTGCACGCGTACCACGTCGGCGCCATGGCTGGCCGACCACAGTGCCACCGCCGTGCTCCCATGCACCCGCTCGGACGGCGTCGCCACCCCGGTGACCTCACCGATGAACCGCTTGCGCGACGCGCCGATGAGCACCGGATAGCCGAGTGAGGCGATCTCGTCCAGGCGCCGCAGCAGCTCGAGGTTGTGCGCTGTGGTCTTCCCGAATCCCAGCCCGGGGTCCACCGCGATGCGCCCGGGCGCCACGCCGGCCTCCTCGAGCATCCGCGCCTGGACGCCCAGGTACTCACGCACCTCGGCCACCACGTCGTCGTAGCGGGGCTCGACCTGCATCGTCTTGGGCTCGCCGAGCATATGCATCACCACGAGTCCCGCATCGCATGCGGCGGCCACGGCCACCATCGCGGGGTCCCGGAAGCCCGAGACGTCGTTCACGATGCTCGCCCCCGCGGCAACGCACGCCTTGGCCACCTCGGCCCGGCGGGTGTCCACCGAGAGCGGGACGTCGAGGCCGTGCGCAAGCGCCTCCACCACCGGCACCGTGCGCGCCAGCTCGTCGACCACGCTCACCGGGTCCGAACCCGGACGCGTCGACTCGCCGCCCACGTCCACGATGTCGGCGCCCTCGAGCGCCAGCCCTGTGCCGTGCCGGAGCGCCGCGACCGCGTCGGCATGCTCACCGCCATCGGAGAAGGAGTCGGGGGTGACGTTGAGGATGCCCATCATCAGACAGCGGTCGAGGACGAGCGGGAAACGCCCGCACCACCAGACGCGCGCACCGGGAACGCTCATCGGCCTACCTCGCGCCCTTGATGAGGCTCATCGCCTCGGCCCTCGTTGCGGCGTTGCGCTCGAAGATCCCGCGCACAGCCGAGGTGGTGGTCACCGTGCCCGGCTTGCGCACGCCCCGCATCGACATGCACAGGTGCTCGGCCTCGATCACCACGAGCACGCCGGTGGGGTCGAGCTGGTCGAGGAGCGTGTCCGCGATCTGGGAGGTGAGCCGCTCCTGCACCTGCGGGCGCTTGGCGAAGACGTCCACCACGCGCGCGATCTTGGAGAGCCCGCAGATGCGTCCGTGCTTGCCCGGGATGTACGCCACGTGCGCCTTGCCGAGGAACGGCACCAGGTGATGCTCGCACACCGAGTACAGCGGGATGTCCCTGATGAGCACCATCTCCTGGTGACCCTCGTTGAACGTCACCGTGAAGTGCTCCGCCGGATCCTGCTCGAGCCCTGAGAAGATCTCCTCGTACATGTTCGCCACGCGGCGCGGGGTGTCGAGAAGCCCTTCACGCGCCGTGTCCTCGCCGATGCCTTCGAGGATGAGTCGGACGCCTTGCTCGATACGGGTGCGGTCCATCGGGGCTCCAGAGTGGTCGGGGGTGTCGGAACCACTAGTATCCACCATCTGACAAGCGCGGCGAAAGGCTGCCTATCTCGCGCGCCGTCGCGAGCCTGCGTATGCGCATCCCTAGAAGAGCGCCTTCGCGATGGAGACCACGGCCGGGCCAAGGATCACGATGAGCGTGGCGGGGAGGATGCACAGCACCAGCGGGAACACGATCTTCACCGGCGTCTTCTGCGCCTGCTCCTCGGCCCTCTGCCGGCGTGTCAGGCGCATCTCCTTCGACTGCACGCGCAAGACGTTGGCGATCGGTATGCCGAGCTGCTCGGCCTGCACCACCGCGGTGGCGAAGGTGTTGAGCTCGGACACGTCGGTGCGCGCCGTCAGACGCTTCAGCGCGTCTCCACGCGAAGAACCGGCCTGGATCTCCTGGAGCATGCGCGCGAACTCGTGCGCCAGCGGCCCGTGCGACATCCGCACGATCTTGGCGATCGCCTGATCGAACCCGAGTCCGGCCTCCACGCTGATCGTCAGCATGTCGAGCATGTCGGGCAGCTCGACCCTGATCTGCCGCTGTCGCCGTGACACCGCGGCAGAGAGCCACGCATCCGGAAGCCAGTACGACGCCACGCATACGACGATGCCCACGAGCCACGCGAACGCCGAGGCGCGTGAGAGCACCGCCAGTGCCAGCACGAGTCCGGTCACGAAGACGGCGGAGAGGGCCTTGAGACCGAGGAACCGACCGACGTCCATGCCGCCGGGGTTACCCGCGAGCGTCAACTGGGTGCGGATGCGGTCGCTCACACCCTTTGGCGCCGCCGCCGCGACACCGTCTCGCACACGTGACCATCCGGGCGACAGCACGCGGTCGGCGAACGGTCGCAACTGCGGGTGAGCCACACCGGCCTCGACCGTCTCGTAGGCGGTGAGCCCGGCCAATCGCTTGCTGACCGATCGCTCCTCGGAGAAGAACGTGGACAGCACGACCCAGACGATCAGGCCGATCGAGAGGAACAACAGCAGCGCGACCGCGTACTCCATATCACACCTCGATCGTCACGATGTTGCGAAGCCACACGGCTCCGACGACGAGCAACGTGGACCCGATCGCGATCATGACCAGGCCGGGCACGGTGGTGAACAGCCCGAGCATGTACGCGGGATTCAACACGGACAGCGTGAACACAAGCACGAACGGCAGCACGAGCAGGATCCAGGCCGAGAGCCGCCCCTCGGCCGTGAGACCCGAGATCTGCCGCTTCAGCGCACCGCGGTCACGGATGGTGGCGGCCACCACGTCGAGGACCTCGGCGAGATTGCCGCCAACGTCGCGCTGTATGCCGATGGCGGTGACGGCCCATGAGAGGTCCTCGCTCTGCGTACGCCGCGCCACTGTCTCCAGCGCCTCTTCCACCGACCTGCCGAGACGCACCTCGGTCTGCGCGCGGGCGAACTCGGAGGAGACGGGAGGGCTCATCTGCTCGACCACGAGGGCGATGGACTGCTGAAGACCCCATCCTGTCCGGAGCGCACCTGCGATGAGATTCAGCACGTCGGGCAACTGCGCCTCGAACGCGGCGTGGCGACTCCTGATGCGCGCATCCACCACGATCAGCGGCACGATCACGGCTGCCACCACCACGAGGATGCCCGCCAGCACGCTGCCGCTCACCCACATCGCCAACACGCCGGCGACGATCACGATGGCCAGGTGCATCACGATGTACTCGGTAGGCCGCAGCGGCCAGCCCGCCCGGTCGAGCTGCTCGTACACGAACGTGTTGATGCCGCGCTTACCGGCAACGTAGTCCACCGCTTCCATGACCGAGGACGTCACACGGCTCGAGTACTGCTCGGCCACGTCACCGCCCTCGGCGCCCTCCCGCATCTGGTCGTAGTACCTGATATGGTCGAGAGCGCTCCTGGGCCGCACGAGCACGAGCGCCACCCCCGCTACGAGCGCGAACACCGACACGAACACGAGGGCTCCCGCTCCCGCCAACGTGACGATGCTCGCTGGCGGCACGGGATCCAGCGTGCGCGGCTCCCGCTCGGACGAGGCCTCGAACAGCGGATTGGGCACGAGCGTGGAGCCTGTGAGGCTGCGCTCGCCCTCCTCGAAGGTGATCTGCACGTCGATGTCCTTCGTGGATGGCCTGCGGCTCACGAACGTCACGTCCCACGTGGTCTGCAGCCCGCGCGCCAGGTCCTGGTACACCTCCGTGAGCGCGTCGGCTTCCGCAACCCCCACGAAGCGCCCACCGGTCTGCGCCGCGATCGTCTCGAGCACCCCGGCGTCGGCCTCGGCAGACGGGAGCGCCACTACCAGCACGGGTACGCCCGCAGATCGGAGCGCCTTGACCGCGTCGTCCAGCGTGGTCCTGCTCACGGTGTCACCGCCGTCGGACAGCACCACCGCGATGGGCCGCTCCACGCCGGCAAGCGCGGCCTCATCGGCCGTGAGGCGCAGCGCGTCGTAGAGGGCGGTCTCACCGCGCGCTTCGAGCGCGTCCACGCCCGTGCCCACCGCTGCGGCGTCCACGCCTCCGATCGGCGCCACCACCCGCGCCGTCTCGGAGAAGGCCAGCACCGCCACGCGGGAACCGTTCTGCAGCTCCTCCACGAACGCGAGCGCGGCCGACTTGGCCGCATCGAGCGAGGCGCCGCGCATCGAGCCGCTCGTGTCGACCACCAGGAAGACGTCCATCGGGTCAGCCTCGACCGCCTCGGCCGAGAGGATCTCGGCTTCATGCCCGTTCTCAAGGATGCGGAAGTCGCCGGCGTCGGCGCCGTCGCCCGCAGGCACGTCCACCTGCATCCACACGCGGGGGAACTCCGCCACGCTCACCTGGCGCACGACGAGGCTGTCGCCTTGCGCGACCGCAACGCCCGCGCTGCACACCAGAGCCGCCACGAGCGCGATGGATGCGATCCGCCGACGCACCGCTATCGCCTCGCCGGCGCCTGGTACTCGAAGAGGTTCGCGGGGAGCGCGATACCCATGTCTTCGAGCCTGCGGGTGAACTTGGGCCGTAGGCCCGTGGACTTCAGGTGGCCGAGGTGCTTGCCCGCTTCATCAACCCCCATCGAGTAGTCGAAGTAGAAGATGTCCTGCAGCACGATCGTGTCGCCCTCCATGCCCTCCACCTCGGCGACCTTGACCACGCGGCGACTGCCGTCGCGGAGTCGCGCGAGGTGTACGAGTAGGTCGAACGCGGAGGCCGCCTGCTCGCGGATGGCACGTACAGGCAGGTCGTAGCCCGCCATGAGCACCATCGTCTCGATGCGTGAGAGCGCGTCGCGCGGGGAGTTGGCGTGGACCGTGGAGAGCGACCCGTCGTGGCCCGTGTTCATCGCCTGCAGCATGTCGAGCGCTTCCCCGCCGCGCACCTCGCCCACGATGATGCGATCGGGACGCATACGCAGGGTGTTGCGCACGAGATCGCGTATCGTGACCTGCCCGGTACCCTCGATGTTGGGCGGACGCGATTCCAGCCGGAGCACATGCTCCTGGTGCAACTGGAGCTCGGCGGCGTCCTCCACCGTGATGATCCGCTCGTCCCCTGGCACGTACTGCGACACCACGTTCAGGAGCGTCGTCTTGCCGGTGCCGGTGCCGCCGCTTATGAGCACGTTCAGACGGCCGCGCACGCACGCCTCGAGGAACTCGGCCAGGCTCTCGCTCATCGTCCCGAACCCGATGAGATCCTCGATGGTGAACGGCTCCCGTGAGAACTTGCGGATCGTGAGCATCGGTCCGTTCACTGCGAGCGGCGCGATGATCGCGTTCACGCGCGAGCCGTCGGGCAGCCGCGCGTCCACCATCGGGGACGCCTCATCGATGCGTCTGCCCACCTGGCTCACGATCTTGTCGATGATTCGCAACAGGTGCCGCTCGTCGAGGAACCGGCGCTGCGTCTCGTGTATACGCCCCGCACGCTCGATGTAGATGCTGTCGGGGTTGTTCACCATCACCTCGGTGATGGTCGGGTCATCGATCAGCGACTGGATCGGACCATAGCCGAGTATGTTGTCGAGCACGTTCCCGGCGATCTCTCGCCGGTCTGCGGCCGACAGCGGCGCCGTCTCCTTGGCCAGGAGCTCGTTCAGCTTCCGCTCGATCTGCTGCCGGAGTCCCACGTCGGATTCCGTGGTGGCCTCGAGACGCGGACCGAGCTCCTCCACGAGCAGGTAGTGGATGTTGCGCTCGATCTCGTCGCGCACCGAAGCGCTCATGTCGGTCGACTCGGGACTCCCGTTCTCGATCTGCTGGATCCCGCTTGCTGTGAGCCGCGATCTAAGCGACATCGCCCTGCGCCCCCTCCCGCTCCGCCACGATCGCTTTCGCGGTCTCCTGCAGCACACGCGCCGGCTGGCTGCGCGGCGCGTCCAGCACCACCGGCACGCCCTTGTTCACCGAACGCGGCACCTGGAGGTCGGATGGCAGCCGGTACTTGATCGGCATGCCGATGGCGTGCTCGACCTCCTCGACCTTGAGGAACACCTTGCTGTCGGCCCTGTTGAGCATGATGTCCACGAGCGTGCCGTTGTATCCGAGCTGCCGTAGCTTCTGGAGCGACACCCGGCTGTTCTTCACCGAGGCCACGTCCATCATCGTCACAACCACCACGCGGTCGCTACGGTCGAGTGCGGTCAGCACCGCCTCGTCCAGCGAGGGCGGGGTGTCGATGATCACGTAGTCGAACATGGTCACGAGCAGCCCGATGATCCGGTCGATCCTGCTGGCGGTCACGATCTCCGCATCCTCGGGGAGCGTGGGCGCCAGAAGCGCGTGCACGCCCGACGAGTGCTCCACCATGAAGCCGCGGAGCATCTCGGCATCGAGGCGGTCACCGCTCTGCACGGCGCCCACGATCGTCTGTACCGGCTCGAGGCCGAGCATGATACCCACATCGCCGAACTGCAGGTCGAGATCGACCAGCGCGACCGACTTGTCGAGGTCGGCGAGCGCCACCGCCACGTTCGACGCCACCACGGTCTTCCCCACGCCGCCCTTCATGCTGAGCACCGTGACGACGTGGCCTTTCTGCGGTGTCGCCCCGGGCTCATCGCTCGCGCCCAGCCGCCGACGCGCCCTGCGGAGCGCCTCTTCAAGCACCGACGTAGTCTCAACCGGAAGCGCACCGGACGGTACGACGTCGTCCACCCCGGCGCGGAGCGCGGCGTGAAGCAGCTCTCGTGTGACTTCCGAGGGCGCGAGCACCACGCCGATCCGGCTTCCCTCGTCCCTGATCTCTCGCACCGAGACGAGTGCGTCGTCGAAGTCGACGCCCGGGCCCACCACCAGCAGGTCGACGCCGCCCGCGCGCACCTGCTTGCATGCCTCGGTCAGTCCCGAAGCTCTCGTCACCCGGGTGTCCTGAACCTGCACGAGAGCCTTTGAGACCGTCTGCGCGTAGGCGGACTGCGTGTCGCATACGAGGATCGACATCATCGCAGCCCCCTACTCGAACAGCGTCGTAAGCGACCTGCCGGGCGCCTCGGGAGGCGTTTCGGCGGTGGCCGGCAAGAGCGTGATCCAAACGCTCCCGACCTCCTCACCGAAGATGAGCTTCTCCGCATCGGCCGGAGAGACGGCGAGCGTCATGACCGAGGGGGCTTCGTTCGGCGTGTTCGACGAGACCAGCGCGCCTCCTCCGTCCCCTTCCGCGTCCTGTGTGGCGGTCTCCGCCGTGAGAGCAGCGCCCATCGCAACGACTCTTGCCTCGGGGAGCAGCAACCTGGTGACCTTGCCGCCTTCGTTCTCTTCGTCGTCTCCATCCGCGTTCTCGATGGTCACGAACACCGCGACACGGTCGCCGGGACGCACCATGCCCGAGATGCCGCGGACCTCGTCGACCGGTATCGCGATCGCGACCTGATCACCCGGTACCGAGTAGGCGAGACCGGCTGCACTCGGCAGGGAGAAGCGAGCCGTGGTCACCTGCTCGCCCTTCGAGAGCGGCGTGTTGAGCACCTGGCCCTCGATCGCCCGTGCGCTTGAGATGGCGTCGGCAGCCACATACCGCTGGGGCACCTCCTCGAGGAGGATCATCCCTCCCGCCACGAGCTCCTCGGCGGAGAGGCCGCGCGGGATGTCCTCCTGCGCTACCAGCACTTCCACCGGCTCGCTCGATGCGGCCACCTCGCTCCGGGCGCTGTTGATGTAGTCCACCGCGAGCACCGTTGCCACACCCGCCAGGACCAGGGCTATCACGATCACGATCGCTTTGGCCCGCATTGTGCCTCCCCCCGTTATCCGTGTGCCCGCTTAGAACTCCAGATGCTCGGCCGTGAGATGCACCGCTTCGATGACGAGCCCGCCGGCCGGC
>DSAI01000121.1 GCA_011372845.1 Actinomycetota bacterium | reverse complement strand
CAAGGCGCATCGGCACGGAAGCCGAGGAGGCCGTTGACGACCTCGACGAACACCTGTCCCTGATTCGCGGAGAGATAGCGCTCGGACGCTCGCACCGCATTCGCCTTCATCTCGGTCACAACCGCAGTATCATCGGCGATCGTCTCTATGGCCCGAGCCAGCGAATCAGCGCCGTCGGGAGCGAACAGGGCGCCGCACCGCTCGGCCTCGATCACAGACCTGACAGCAGGCAAGTCCGATGCCAGTACCGCAAGACCTGCGGCCATGTAGTCAAGAAGCTTGATCGGCACTGTAAGCCTGAGATTCAGCGTATCACCGTGGTAGTTGATGATGCCCACATCGTACACGGACGCGCAGCGCACCACTTCACGCGGGCCACAGGGCGGTATGAACTCGATGCGATCACCCGCATCAAGCTCGGCTACAAGTGCCCTGATGCGCTGCTCTTCCTCCCCGAAGCCCTGCAGTGTGAGGCGTACATCGACCGTCTCAACCTGCGCGACCGCGCGCACGAGCTCGTCAAGCCGCCGGTTGGCAGCGAATCGACCCTGGAAGAACAGGCGCAGTGGCTGGTGCGCGGGAACCGCTTCCGGCACACGCTCGAAAGCGCCGCTGTAGACGGCAGTCGCTTTGGGCGCCCTTGGATAGCGCTTCGCAAGGACATCCACGAACCCCGGGCTCGCAGCAGTCACCGCGTCGGCACGATGGATGAGCACCCGCTCCAACCATCCCAGGAGACGGTTGTACGAGCACGGATGGTTGCGGCCAGAATCGGTCACGAGGTCCCGCACGTCCAGCACCAGTGGCGTACCCGTTCTCCGCTTGACCATCCAGCCCGCAGCCCATGCTGTGAGGTCTGAGGCGATCACGACATCGCAATCCGTCGCGATTGCGGCCCGTGCGAGGAGTCTGTTGTCGCGCATGCGGCCAAGGAATATGCGTATGCCCTTCAGGGCCGAACCCCGCGGCGCGATGCGCGTGTCCGAAGGAGTACCTTGCCTCTGACTCTCGGCGTGAAGATGCCGCGTGGTCCGAACACGGATGACACGGCCGAAGGGATGCCCCTCTTCGGTCGGATCCGTAGACCGCTGGACGATGCCGACGAGCGTCACCACGAAGCCCGCATCATGGAGCGCGTCCGCCTGCTTGAAGACTCGCGAGCTGTATGTCATGTCGTGGAGCGCGATTATGGTGGCGTGGCGGCTTCGGACTGTCATGGGGTACCCCCCACGCAACACCCCATGGAGAACGCAACGCCGCGCGTTGACGCGGTCGCGCTACACATGGTTCGTGCCTGGCGGAGACGACAGAGACTCGTACACCCCGAGCATCCGCTTCCCCTGCTCATCCCATTGGTAGGTGCGCGCCAACTCAAGGGCAGCGGCCTTCATCGCTTCCACGCGCCGTGGCTCCGCTACAAGAGAGTCGAGGGCCTCGGCTATCGACTCGGCGGATGACGGGTCGATCATGATCCCCGCAGGAGAGCCGTCCAGGACGCTTCTGTGTCCGGGAAGATCGCTCGCTGCCACCGCGAGACCAGCCCCGAGATAGTCCATCAGCTTATACGGCACCGTGGAACGCAGGTTGAGAGTGTCGCCCTTGTAGCATATGACGCCTACATCGAAACGGGATGCGCTCTCCACCACCTCCAGCGGATCCGCCGCGGCGAGGAACGTCACGGTATCCTCAAGACCCAAAGCCGCTACCTGCTCGCGAAGCCGGACCTCCATGTCACCAAAGCCCTGCATCGTGAGTGTCGCCCGACCTTGCAGGTACTTCATCGCGCCGATCAATGAGGCGAGGTTGCGGTTGGGACGGTAGGCTCCCTGGAAGAACAACCGCACGGGGTTCGCGATGGGAAGCGGTGCCTGCATGACCTTCGCCGGACCATTGTGGATGATCGTGGGACGGGAGATCCCGTAACGATCCTGGAGGATCTCCGCCAATGGCTCGGATACGGCGAGTACCGCATCAGCGTGCACGATGGACTGAGCTTCCGCCTCCCGGTACCTGCGCCGCGTGTGTTCGCTCACGTATTCCACGTCGGTGTAAAGGTCGCGGCAATCGTAGACTATGCGGGCGCCAGTCGCACGCTTCACTCTGACGGCAGCGGGCAGCGTCCTGATGTTGTATGCATGTACGATGTCAGGCCCGAATCCGGTCGCGACCGACGCGAGCTGCATCTCCTCCGCGAAGACATGTCTGCCGAGGTGCCACCATGTGAGGATGTTCGTGTACGTCAGATTGACCGCCACGCGCAGGGGCCACCATACATCTTCCTGTCCCAACCGAGGTTGCCTGATTGACGGCTTGAGCAGCCGAACTTCGAAAGCGGAATCCAGCAGATCGGGGGCAGCCGATGACCCGACGCCGAGTGCCAGCACCGTGGCGCCCGCCTCGGTGAGCGTGGCGGTCTGCTTGCGGAACCGGGCATCCGTGGCGAAATCCGATGCGCCGAGGATGCAGACCTTCACGCCGCTCAGTGGTCCCTGCCCGCTGGAAGAAGACCCCATGACACCCATACACGCTCCCGAATCGTCATGCACTACACGAAGCGATGCCCGTTCGCTCAACAAGTACAGTACCGCCATCCGTTGGACAAGCCGCAGCGGCTGATACAACATGCTGAGATATGCCAGATCCCAATGCCGCCAGAGCCCTGCGGCCACTCAGAGAGGATGACACAGGTGCCGGAACCTGAGACAGCATCTGCTTCCGAGGCGAGCGAGACGAGCCGTAAATCGTTCCCGAGGCGCGTCCACGGCGCACTATCCCAAGCCTACTCTCGTGCGACGACAAGGCTCGCGACTCCCGTCACCAGGGACACAACGAAACGCGTCCGCATCGATCTTCAGCGGTCGGATGCGGCAACCACCGAATCTTACCATCAGCTCGCGGCCCTGATCGGGCTGTACGCTACGCTTGGAATATGAGTCCCACTTCCGCGAATGCGCGGATACGCCATATCACCGGACTTCGCATGCGAGCTGGTTCGCATCGTGCGCGAACTGGAGCCGGACCTCGTCGTCGAGTTTGGTAGCGGTGTATCCACGGTGATCTCCGCCTACGCTTTGAGCAGGAACGGTCATGGCAGGATCGTCTCCCTCGAGCACGATGCAAACTGGTGCGCCAGCTCTCGCGCCCTCATCGCGGAGCACGGGCTGGAATCGATCGCCGAGGTGGTACACGCGCCACTCACCCCACTCGACCTGCACGGCGAACGATGGCTCTGGTACGACGTACACGCGATTGAACCTCTCGACTCGATCGACCTGCTCGTTGTCGATGGGCCCCCGGGGCACATCCAATCGCTCGCACGATATCCCTCCGTGCCCGTGATGCTTGAACGCCTCAGTCCCGAAGGTGCGATACTGCTCGACGACACGGATCGCGAGGATGAACAGAAGGCGCTCGAACGCTGGAGCCGAGAGATCGAGTCCCTTACATTCGAGGACAGGCGTACCGAGAAGGGTGCTGTGATCGTGAGACGGAATGGACCTCACCCGGCACCGTGAGCGGGCGGCAGACCCAGAGACATCCAGTCGATTGCGCTAGCGGAGCACACAACGACCAGCAGGGGAGATGGCTTGTGAGTACCGGAACGGTGGGACGGCCATGAGATCAGAGGTCACTTCAACGGAGTCTGGAGCACTGCTGTTCCGATTCGAGACTGAACAGGGAGACTGTGAGCGCGACTCCCCGCGAATGGTCGGCAGCGAGGTACATCTGCGCCTGCCGGATGACTGCGGGGGCGACGATATCCATCCGGACCTGCTGGCCCTGTCAGCGCTGTTGCTCGTACTCCCATGGATCGGGCGCGGACTCACGCTCGGGAAGGGCGTCAGCCAGCGCTTCGCCGAGGCCGTTGAGGAGGACCTTGGGGTGCACTTGCATCCCGTGGATCCGAAGTTGGCTCCGCGCCCCACGCCGAATGACGGCCGTCCCGGACTGGCGTTCAGCGGTGGCGTGGACTCCACCGCAGCCCTGTCGGTGATGCCGCGCGAAACGCACTCGGTGTTCTTGGAGCGGACCGCATTCTCTCAGCGACAGGCAGCTCGTCAGGAGAACTCGCTCTACAAGAAGGATGCGGCTCTCTACGCGTGCACTGAGCTGTCCGCGATGGGTCGCGCGGTCGACATCGTCCCGTGCGATCTGGAGTTGATCCGAGAGCCGGTCGGTTTCCCGGTCGATCTCTCCAACGCCGTACCCCTACTCTGCGTCGCCGACAAGCGCCGGCTTGACTCAGTCGGCTGGGGCACGATCGCAGAGGCCGCATACCGCATCGGCGCGATGGGCTTCACGGACTACGCGAAACGAACGACCTTCACCCGGTGGCGCTGCGTCTTCGAGACTGTGGGGCTCCCGATCTTCAATGCGGTTGCCGGCGTCAGCGAGGTAGGCACCTCGATCATCGTCACCGAGTCTCCCTATGGCTCGTTGGCCCAGTCATGCATCCGCGGTCAGGTCGGTCAGCCGTGCGGGCGTTGCTGGAAGTGCTTCCGCAAGTCGCTGCTGGACTCAGCTCTCAAAGGACGCTGGCCTGCAGACAAGGAGCTCGATGTGATGTTCGCGGGAGGCGAGGTCAGGCAGTACCTGAACAAGATCCCCCTGAAGCACGAGGACGTCCTCACGTACGCACTCGGCAGATACAGCGGAACGCATCCGCTCATGCTCGCGCTCAAGCGGAAGGTGCGCGGCGGCGAACTCGATGTGGACTGGCTGGAGCGCTGGTACGGGCCGTCACTCGATCTGGCGCCTGAGCGGTATCGGGCCGGTACCGCGCAGATGCTCTCGGAGTACCTTCAGCCGATGTCGGAGGCCGACATGGAGGGATTCCGTGGCTGGGACCTTACGGAGACCGTCCAGGGCGAACGGTACAGGACGGACGCGGCGAATCTCGCACGACTACTCGAGAAGCCTGCGTCTTCGAGTCTCTACGCACGCAAGGAGCGGCTCAGCGCCATCGCACGAGGGGCCATGCGTCGACTGCGCAGACTGACCCGATAGAGTGGCGAGTGTGACACGGTCGATGGGGGCCGGCGGCGGCTCATCGGCTGCGCTCTTCGCGGCGTTTCCGCGGCCGCACGTTCTCGAGAGCGGGAAACACGCCACGCAGCCGTCTGATCGACTCGGCGACCATAGCGCGCAAACGCACCTCGACCACGCTCGGTATCGCCTGTCGCGCGCAGAACATGTCCCGGAGCAGATGCGTGCGGTCACCTGCCGCCAACCTCCGCTCGAGATCGGCCCAGCGCCGCTTGGCGATCCAACGTTGCATGTCGCGGTTCTTCTCCCTCGCGATCGACACTTGTCGCTTGTCGAGCAGACCGGATGCTATGAGGTCATTTCGCGACTGGATGGCGCTGGCCTCGATCCGCGTCCTATCGGAGGTCATCTGCCCCTCGCTCACCCTGTAGCGCGCAAGCACCTTTGGGAGGTAGATGTGGGTCGCCCCATGCGCCAGTGCCCGGACCCACAGATCGTAGTCCTCAACGTAGATGTCGGGCCGGATCCCGCCAACAAGGTCGAGGATCGAGCGGTCGAGCACGGCAGTAGTGAACACGCGGTTCCACACGAGCATCTCATCGAGATCGACCGAGACCACCTGCTCGAAGCGCGGTCCGCGCAACCGCAACATCACGGAGCCGTCCGGATGGAACCGCTCGCCGTTGCACGAGTAGATCCCGTGACCCGGATGGGCCTGGATGAACTCGGCGAACTCGGCCATGTACTCCGGCAGGTATAGGTCATCGGAGTCAAGCCTGGGGATGTACGGCGCTCGAGCGATACGGGCCCCGGCGCCGCGTGCAGCACCGCAGCCGCCGTGCTCGATACGCAACACCCGTATGCGTGGATCACGTCTGGCATACGCGGTCGCGATCTCGTACGTCTCGTCAGCCGAGCCATCGTCTACGACGATGAGCTCCCAGCGGCTGAACGTCTGCGCAAGCACGGACTCGATCGACTCGGCGATAGTCTCCGCCGAGTTGTACGCGGGCATCACTACTGAGAAGAATGGCGTGCCATTCGTTGCTGGTATGGTGCTCTCCTGCGGTCTCGGTGCGGCTGCGGCGCACCTGCGGACATCTCCTGCCCGTCACTGCCGCGCCCGTCAGCCGCCCTTACTCGACCCGCGGCTCCACGGACTCCGTCACGGCTCCGCCGAGCATCCGCTCCAGGCTATCCCGCAACTGCGAGCCGAACTCCTCGGTCTCGAGCGCGAGAGACACATTGGCCTCAAGCCAGGAGAGGATGTTGCCCGTGTCGTACCCCGTGGAGTCCATCGTCACCGCATAGACCTCCTCGTGCTTGA
Source organism: Actinomycetota bacterium (assembly GCA_011372845.1). GTDB lineage: Bacteria > Actinomycetota > Coriobacteriia > Anaerosomatales > Anaerosomataceae > Anaerosoma. Next base: position 4,850 of record DSAI01000121.1, on the reverse strand, counting down.
GAAGGTCCTTGAGCGCATCGGTGAGCTGGATCTCGCCTCCCCTGCCTTCTTCCACGTGAGGCAGCAGATCCATCACCTTGGGGGTGAGGAGATACCGCCCGAATATGGCGAGATTCGATGGCGCCTCGTTGGCCGGAGGCTTCTCCACCAGATCGGTGACCTCCCATACGCCGGGCTCCACCTCGCGGCCGGCGATCACGCCGTAGCGGCTCACATACTCCCGCTCCACCGGCTCCACGGCTATCACGGACGCGCCGTACTTCTCGTGGATCTCCTGCAGCCGCGGAAGCACGTTGTTGTCGGGGACGATCACGTCACCCAGCATCACGAAGAACGGCTGGTCCAGCGTGTGGGGGGCTGCGCACAGCACCGCGTGGCCGAGTCCCCGGGGCCGCCCCTGCCGCACGTAGAAGACGTCGGCCAGCTCGGAGATCTGCCGCACCTGACGCAGCTTCTCGGTGTTGCCGGCCCTCTCGAGAAGGTCCTCCAACTCCGCCGAGCGGTCGAAGTGGTCTTCGATGGCGCGCTTGCCGCGTCCGGTCACCACCAGCACGTCGTCAACGCCCGCGTTGACGGCCTCTTCCACCACGTACTGGATCACCGGCTTGCCAACCACCGGCAGCATCTCCTTCGGCTGCTCCTTGGTGGCCGGGAGGAACCGCGTGCCGAGACCCGCCGCTGGGATGACCGCTTTCATCACATCTCTCCTTCGCTCCGCCCTGTGCGAAGCCGCCGGAACGCATGGCGCGGCACGGGTGCCCCGTGCCGCGTCCACTAGCCTACACCACCCCGCGTGTACCGCAAGTGTCAAGGGCCGCCCACCGGCGATCCTTCGGGTCTGCTGACGGGGCTGCTCGCTACAGCTGTGCGAGCACCTCAGCCGCGGCGGACGTCATCGCATCGATGTCCTCGTCGCTGTGGGCGAGTCCCACGAACGTGGCCTCGAACTGGCTGGGGGCGAGCACGATGCCGCGATCCATCATGCCGCGGAAGTACGCGGCATAGCGGTCCGTGTCGCTCGTTGACGCCGTCTTCCAGTCGCGGACCTGCTCGGCGGTGAAGAACATCGTCGCCATGGCGCCCACTCGCGTGAGGAACGCGTCGATGCCGGCAGCCTCAACGGCAGCGCGAAGCCCCGCCTCCAGGCGTGCGCCCTTGCGCTCCAACTCGTCATACACGCCGGGCTTGGCCAACTCGGCCATGAGCGCGAGGCCGGCCACCATCGCGATGGGATTGCCCGAGAGCGTGCCCGCCTGATAGACGGGGCCGATCGGCGCGAGATGCTCCATGATCTCCCGCTTCCCGCCGAACGCGCCTACGGGGAAGCCGCCGCCGATGATCTTGCCGAGGGTCGTGAGGTCCGGCATCACGCCGAAGCGCTCCTGTGCGCCACCCCGGGCCACGCGGAAGCCGGTGATCACCTCGTCGAAGATGAGCACGGTACCGTGCGCGGTGCAGAGCTCCCGCAGCCCCTCGAGGAAGCCATCGGCCGGGGGCACGACGCCCATGTTCCCGGCCACCGGCTCCACGATGATCGCGGCGACCTGCTCAGGGTACGCCTCGAGCGCCTCACGGACACCGTGGATGTCGTTGTAGGGCAGCACGATCGTGTCGGCCACGGCGCCCTGCGTGACACCCGGCGTGCCGGGGATGTTGAGCGTGAGCAGTCCGCTGCCCGCCGCCACGAGGAGCGAGTCGGAGTGGCCATGGTAGTTGCCGTCGAACTTGATGAACTTCTCGCGACCGGTGTAGCCGCGGGCGAGCCGGATGGCGCTCATCGTCGCCTCGGTGCCCGAAGAGACCATCCGCACCATCTCGATCGACGGCACCGCCTCCACCACCGCCTCAGCGGCAAGGACCTCCACCTCGGCGGGGGCGCCGTAGCTGGTGCCGCGATCGAGCTGCTCACGAACCGCATCGAGCACCACGTCCGGCGCATGGCCGAGGATCATCGGACCCCACGAGGCCACGAAGTCGATGTACTCGTTACCGTCAGCGTCCCACACGCGCGAGCCCTTCGCGCGGTCGTAGAAGATCGGATCGGTGCCCACGCTCCGGAACGCGCGGACGGGCGAGTTCACACCGCCCGGGATCGTCTTCTGGGCGCGAGCGAACAGGTCCGAGGAGTGTGCGTGCTGCATGTGTACGATACCCCCCTGAGGAGTGGTTGACAGTCGAAGCGCCAGTATATCAGGGACGCGCAGGGTGACCTTCGCTCGTAGCCTTCGGAAGTGACTCGCTACGGTCATCCCTGCGCGAACAGTTGTCTTCCCGCCCTGCGCCCATGGGCTCCCGAATGGGTGCGGCCAAAGCGTTCCGCTTCCGAAGGCCGAACGCGTGGTCGCACGCACTCGGGAGCCACATCGCTAGTCCCCTTCGGAGAAGAACCGCATCGGCGCGCGCTTCAACTCCCGCAACGGGTACGCGATCCGCGGTGCATCGAGGTTCGCAGCGCTACGGATGCGCTGGACGGTGCGGTCGAGGGCGGTCCGGTCGGGCGTCTCCACGATCGCCACGATCGCCCTGCCGCTCCCGGGCACCCGGCGGTCGAAGCAGTGCAGGACCTCCGGGAAGGCGGAGATGAGCGACCCCGCCTCACCCGCGTCGTGCGGGTTCACCCACACCGTGAGCGCTATGCGCCAGGGCTCCGTGCGCTCACGAACGGTGGCCGAGAACCCGCGCACAACGCCTGCGCTCACAAGCGCCTGCACGTCCCTCAGGACCTGCTGCTCGTCGGCGTCGTAGCCGCAGTCGGCGAGCGTGGCGGCCATGCGCGAGAAGGGACGCTCCACCAGCGGCAGATCGCCCTGGAGAAGACGCACAAGCGCCCGCCTGTCCGCATCGAGCGGCTCCACGGGCGCCAGCTCCGGCCGCCCGGGCTCCGGAGCGCCGTCCGCGTCGAACGACGACGTCACGCGGTACTCCTCGCTGCGGAGCACCCGGAAGCGGTCGGCAGCGCCCAACTGTGCCGCCAGCTCGCTCTCGGCTATCTCCAGCCGCGCGGCCGACAGCGCCGAGAGCACGAACCACAGCCGGTAGCGGTCGTCCATCTCGAATGCGTGCGTCACATTAGGTACATCGGCCAGCGCCGAGGCAGCATCGTCGATCCGCTCCTCGGGAACGGCAACGGCGCACAGACTCGCCCGGTAGCCGAGCGCCGCCGGCGCCAGTGTGGCGCCCACGCACCGTATCGCACGCGCGTCACGCATCGACCTGATGACGGCGATCACCTTTTCGCCGGTCATGCCGATGCGTGCGCCCAGGTCCGCGAACGGGCGGAGCGTGACGGGAAACCCGTCCCCGAGCACGGCTCGGAGTTGCCGGGCTTCTGTGTCCAGCTGGTGATGCATGAGAACCTCCGGGGCCGACATGGCGACCCGTGTACGTCCTTACTGTGCAGGTTTGGAGCCATCCTCGTCAGCATCCGGGTCCCAGCCGGGCGGCTCGTAGATGCAGTAGGGCTCCGATGCGAGATAGTCACCGGTCACCTCAAGGGCGCGCGCACGGCATCCGCCGCAGACGGCCTTGTACTCGCACGCGCCGCACTTGCCCTTGAGGAGCGAGTAGTCACGCAGCTCGTTGAACACCTTGGACTCGGTCCAGATCCGCGAGAACGGCTGCTCTTTGACATTGCCGAGCTGCATGTCGAAGTAGCCGCATGGCTGGATGTCGCCCACATGGCTGATGAAGCAGAACGTGATGCCGCCGAGGCAACCGCGCGTCATCGCGTCGAGGCCGTACTCCTCGCGGGTGACCTTCTTGCCCTCGGCTTTCGCCAGCTGCCGGATGATGCGGTAGTAGTGCGGCGAATCGGTGGGCTTGAAGTGGAGCGGGCTCGTCTTCTGACGGTGGTACGCCCAGGTGAGCACGCGCTCATACTCCTCCGGCGGCAGCTCCTTGTCGAGCATGTCGCTCCCCCGGCCCGTGGGCACCAGCATGAAGATGTGGAACGCGTCGATGCCGAGTACCTCGGCAAGGTCGTGGACGTCGGCCACCTTGGTGTGGTTGAGGGTGGTGACCGTCATGTTGATCTGCACGCCCACGCCGTGCGCCTTGGCCATCTTGATGCCGCGGATGGACGCGTCGAACGCCCCCGGCTCGCCGCGGAACGCGTCATGCTCCTCGGCCGTGGGGAAGTCGATGGACACCGAGATCCGTGGGATGCGGTGCTCGGCCATCTTGGCGGCGATCTCCTCGGTGATGAGGGTGGCGTTGGTGCCGATGACCGGCATCGCGCCCTTCTCGTGGAGGTAGTCGACGATCTCCCAGATATCCGGGCGCATGAGCGGCTCGCCACCCGTGAGGATCACGATCGGGTTGGAGATCGTGACGATGTCGTCGATCGTCGCCTTGATCTCGTCCAGCGACAGCTCGCCCTCGTATGCCCCGAACTCCGCCGCCGCGCGGCAGTGTGCGCAGCTCAGGTTGCAGCTCCGCGTGATCTCCCACGCGATGATGCGCGGCGCCTTGACGCCCGTGCGCTCTTCGTACGCGAGCGCCTGCGGACCGCCGCCGGGCCTGAAGCCCACCGAACGCGCGCCGCCGTGGCGCTGACGATCCATCGGAATCCCCACGGGGTGACCGCCGGGATGTCCAGCCGAGGAGGCCGGGAAGTCCGACGAAGCCTCTGCAGCCGCCGAAGGCGACGAAGCCAGCGAGGAGGGCTTTCCGGCGTCCTCAGCGGCGGGTGCCGCTGACGGGGAGCCGATCGGGATGCCCACGCCCACCTCGCCGCACCCGGCGCCGGCGTCGGCGAGCGTCTGCTCCAGCTCGATATCGGGTCGCGTATCCGCGTTGCCTACGTTCTCCGCCATCTACTCGCCTTCCTTCAGCCACCGCGCCGCGTCCTT